>JADFMM010000434.1 GCA_022563885.1 Planctomycetota bacterium
TGTTGCCGGCCGCACCATATAACCAGACCACCAATTGGGTGACGCCTGCTCTGGTCCAATCCTGCGAAGCTGCAAAGGTGCGGGTGGCCTCGGATTGGGCTGCAGCGCTATTGTCATAATGGATGGGCAATGATTGATCGTCCCCGTGAACAATCGTTGATTCCGGCGAAAAATCTCCGACCCCCGGATTCGCGCCGACGAGGGAACCATTGTTGGCCTCATCGCCGAATCCGTCGATCCACGTGGCCCAAATCTCGAGAAATTCCGCGTCCCTATAGCTCTCCATGTCGTCAATGACGATGGCATCCGCTGTCGTGAAGCTCCAGACATCGCCTGTCCAGGTGCTGGGATCCATGGCGTCATTGGCCTCATCGACACGCCAGTAGTAGGTCTGACTCAGTTGAAGATCGACACCCAAGGTGTCGAAGCTGCTTTCGCTGACACTGCCGGCCAGGGACAGATTGTTGGCATCGGTCCCAACATAGAGTTCATGTCGGTCGGCTTCGCGCCCGGACCGCCATTGGAGTGTCTGGTCGACGCTGACGGCCATGGCTCCCTCACCGGGCTGCGGTTCACGGGCAATGACCGGATCGTAGTAGAACCGTACCTCGCTCAGGCTGGCCTGAGGTGCGATACCGTGTACGCTGTTGACGGTCACGCGGACGTGCTGGGCCGTTACGCCGCCAAAGTTGACCACGTTGTTATGCGCATAGCCGTCGAGACCCGGGGCCTGAGCCAGGGGCCCGACACCCTCCAAAACGCTCCAGATCGCACCGTCTGCGGAGTATTCGATGACAACGTCCTTGGCGCCGAAACCCACGAAGGCCTCGATGAGTTGGTTTGAGTTCCAGATCCAAAGCTCCTGCAGCTTGTAGGTCCGGTCGAAGGCATACTCGATGGTGGCCGGGACACCCCCGCTGATCCACATGTCGGCGGCGTCGACGTTGTGGAGATCATCCGCCAGACCAGAATGGTCGACGGTCTTCTCAGGCCCGGAAACGCCGAATGAGCTGGATGCCGTGGCCTGGATGTCGTTGATGGAGATGGGAACGAATTCCGCTTCGACCGTAAAGGACCAGATCTTACCGGCATAGACCGTGGAATCCGGTGGGGCGTTCACCTCGTCCACACCCCAGTAATAGGTTTCACCGAACTCCAGACGTCCGGGATCAAAGGTTGTTTCCGTGATACCGTCTCCAACCAGTGCACCGGGCGCCCTGTCATTGACATCGTCGAAGTTCGTGCCGAAGTACACATTGTGTGTGGCAGCGAACTTGCCAGATTCCCACTCCAGGGTAGTATCACGCGAAATGTCGTTCGTATCCACTGCGGGGCCGGGATTCCTGGCCTTGGTTGGCGTGGGTGGTATGTTGGAGACGAAATCTGTGATGTAGGTGATGGCGCCGGCACCAGGTAGGGTCCAGGCGATACCCAGGTTGTCGCCACCACCGCCTTCTACCATAATCGCCCAGACGGCCAGCTCCTGACCGGCGGAGTACTGAAAGGTTTGTGAAGTTTGGGTGGGGTATTTGTTCCATTCCGCGATGTTGCTCCAACCGTCGATCGAGGCGACCTCTTCAACACTTTCCCAGTTCTCATTCGTGCCGATGTAGAGGACAGAATGATTGTCCCCGTGGAGGTGCCAGGTGTAGGTTCCAGTCTCGGGAATCGTTACCCAACCCCACAGGTTGGCGTAGTAAGTGTCGGTACTGTCCCCAAACCACGATTCAGCCAGAACTTCGTCGGTGTCCGGTGCGGGATCGAATGGCAGCATATCCGGACGCTTGTCTTCATGGAACGCTTTAACGCCTGCAAGATTTTCGTTTACGGGGATGTCCCAGAACTGCCGATTCATGTCGGCTGATCCGATAGAGGAGAGCGCAAGACAGATAACAAGAGTACTTATTAAAAAACGCTTCATGATCCAAAACCTCCTTCAATGTAGTTACACGTTACGATTCCACTGTCACATAAGGATTTCTTCTTACGGCGGTGTTGCATAGGCAGGATTGACGATTGTTCGGGTGGCAAGTGAGCACACTCTACTAATGATCAGATCAACCGCCTGGATCTCTCTTCCAGACCTCCTTTCATCATGCCTCCCCCCCCCCCTAGATTCAGCGATATATGTTGATGTGCTGCATTCGTTCGCACACAAGAATTGTCTCGACTCATTTTCATAAGGGAAAAATACGTATATCCCTATTGGGAAGGTGGAGAGATGGATGTTTAGAGGAATACCCATGCTGACTTGGCATTCTTGTCGTTGCGTCACCCGTCCAATCGCGAGGTAAATGACAAATCTCCTACGAGTGTCAAACCCGTGTCGATCGAGTTTTTCTCATCCGACAAGAGGCTCATTCAAGACTTTCTGCTGGCTGCTTCACAGAGACCGATAATCATTATAGTGCATTTACCGACTAGGATTAATGGTAATCGCCAGTTTTTTGGGGCTGGACTCAATTTTACGCGACAATTTTATGTTTTCTTCTCGCCAAGTCTGGACTCGTTCTCGCATGGATGGAAGTTGTTTGTGAGCAATGACGTCATGGTCGAGACGCTCGACGGAGGCTATCCCCCAACCCTTTTCCGTTGCCCTGGAAGGGTCATGGTCGCATAGTGTTTGATCATGAGACGACACTTTTTTACGTATATATCCTTAGGTGTAGTCGCTGGATCGATGCTGAGTTCTGCGTGCACCACTTCCGGGCTGACGTTCGCTGAGCACACGGTGGTTCATGACTCTCCTGCTACAACGCCCGACACACTGGAATTCGATCCCGTCACATCCAAGGCTCTCCTATTCAACGGCAAGACGCTGGGGCTATGGAAGGCAAGTGAGTTTCCGAAACCGGGCCGGGTGACCGTTCGAGACGGTTCCATCTTCCTGGAGAGCGGCCATGACCTCACGGGAATCACCTGGACCGGCCCGGTCCTGCGGATGAATTATGAGATCAGCCTCAAGGCCAAGCGTGTAGCGGGTGCGGACTTCTTCTGTGGACTGACCTTTCCGGTGGGCGAGGAATACTGCTCCCTGATCTGCGGAGGGTGGGGCGGCGTCCTGGTCGGGATATCCTGTATTGATTTTCGGGATGCGGACGACAATGAAACCGGTGTCGGCTATGACTTTGAACCGGACCGCTGGTATACCATCCGTGTTCGGGTGACCCCCGACCTGATCGAGGCCTGGATTGACTCCGATCAGGTGGTCGAATTGGAGACGGCAGATCGAACCCTGACTGTCAGAGATGAGGTCGATGAATCGCGTCCACTGGGCATCGCCACCTGGCGGACGACCGGTGCCGTACGAGACATTGCGATTGAAAAGCTCGATCCGACGCCTCGTTTTATCCCCACGGCATCATATCACTCGGCCACCGTAGAAGGTTGGCAGGTCCTGGTCAGCCCCGAATTGGTCGGCGAGCATTCCGGATTGGCAGCACAGGCGCGCCAACTCCTGGCGGACCAACTCAGGCGGATCGCCCGCGTGCTGCCGGAGAGACCGCTCAATCGCATGCGGCAGGTCAAGATCTGGTTGGAGTACAGAGACAGGCACT
>JADFMM010000435.1 GCA_022563885.1 Planctomycetota bacterium
CTAAAGATTCTTAAGGACATTCTCTTTAAGGGCAGGCAATTCATTCTCGATGATCTGCCAGACTGCATTCAAATCAACACCCATATAATCGTGAATCAAGACATCCCGAAAACCAGCGACATTGCGCCAGGGGATATCTAAGGGAGCGGCAAGAAATAACTTGGACTTTTGAATGCCCAATTGCACCCCATCTTTGATCGCTTCTCAATCGCGAAATCCGCGACGTAGGACTGCTACGCCTGTGGTTTCGCTCAATTGGGCGCGATCCAATATGGGGCACACTTGGACCCCAAATTGTCCAACTTATTTATTGCCGATCCCTAAGTTCACCTCCTTGAATTCATCGCTAAGCTGCTTAGCGGCCTCTCCCATGATCTTAAAATTGCGAATAATCGCGTCCTGCCAGTGTTCCGTCTTCATAAACTCTTCCCGGCCCACGACGGCATACGATTCAATTTTTCGTATGCACTCCTGAATATGTTGTAAATAGACCGCGTCTCTACTCATAATTTCACGGCGGATCGAAGGACTTCCTGGCGAATATAAGGGGATAGGGGCGGCTTCTGTGACGATATCGACTTGGCGATGTGTCAGATTTTCGATCTGGTATTTTGCGTCGATGATGTCCAGCAGAGACCGCCTAGGGTCAATCTCCACCAGCAGATCAATGTCGCTGTTGTGCGTTTCGGCGTTTCTTGCCATTGAACCGATCTTCAACCAACTCGATGCTCAAACCTGTTATCTGTGCCATTTCCGCATTTCCAAGCACAGGCAACAACTTTTTCGCCATCCTTGATCAGGTAACACTCGGGATAGAGACTGAGGGCTTTACCGGATGCACGGATAGGCCTTGTTGGGTTGAAGTCCTCCTTGGGGTGTGCCCCGCTACCTTCAGGCCCCAGGGCGCCAACGGACGAGCGTAGCCCGCCTTGCACGCGAGAGGTTCACAAGACGTCGAGACAAACAGGTCCATCCGGGCAGGTATCCCTGGGGGATTGTTCACCCGCACCCCTCTGGCGACCTCTCCGAGCCCTTTTCCAGGGTGGCCTCAGTCAACCTTTCGGCGTTGGCTGGCTCCTGCACCGCACCCCGATGGCCCTTCATCCGGAGAAAACCTTTTTGGGTCACGATGATGGCTGAGACAAGCACGATGGCCACGGAAACGATCCAGGCGTAGCGGGGTCGAAGTTGACTCACGGTCCATCCCAGTAGTACGTAAAGGCCGGTCAGAAGATAGCAGCAGTCCACCGCTCGGCGGAGGGACATGCCGCGGTCCATCATTTGATCATAGAGGTGTCCCCGATCGGAGCGAAAGAGCGGCCGATGATTGAGCCAACGTCGCGTGAGGGTGACTGCCGTGTCCAGGACCGGTAGGCCGAAGAGGACGATGGCGGCCAAGGACCAGGGTCCCGGCCGCTGGGCGAAGAGCAGGATCAAGGCGGCGATGACAAATCCCAGCAGCAGGCTACCCGAGTCTCCCATGAAAATCCGGGCCGGGTGACGGTTAAAGGGCAAGAAGCCCAAGGTCGCGCCGATCAGCGTCAGGCAGAGGATCATTCGAACGGGGTCTCCAGTGTCCATCCGTGCCCAGGTGGCGACGTGGATTGTCAAGAGCAGCATGCCGAAGGTAATGATGGCCGTGACACCGGCGCACAGTCCGTCCAGGCCGTCCAAGAGATTCAGAGAGTTGGTAGCGCCCAAGACCAGAATGACGACGACTAGAAAGTTCAGCGGGACGGCCACGGCCTCCCATAGAGGCCAGTCCAGAGGAGCCAGCATCTGGGCAAAGTCGGGCCCAATGCCGACGGCAATGAGTGTCACGGCGGCGGCGATCTGCCCCAGGACCTTGGTCGCAGGGGACAGATCCCCGAGGTCGTCGATCAAACCCACCAGAGCGGCGATGATCGCCCCGGCCACGATCCCCATGAGCCACCTGGGAGCGTCGAGGGAGGCCTGTGCCCCGTCTAGGCACCGGATACCGACGAGCACGCCGGCGACAAGTCCCGTCAGCATCCCCAGTCCGCCTAGATAGGCCACCGGCGCCTTATGGGTCTTCACCAAGGAATCCGGTTTGTCGACGATATGAAGACCCAGGGCCACCCGCCTGAAGGCCATCGTGCCCAGGAAGGAACCGAGCAAAGAGGTGCATAGCACCGGCCAGAACTGCAGTACCCAGTCCAAGGACCTCGCATCAGCGACAAGCCGCTCAAGCATGGCAGGCCCCTCCTGCTGGGGCGCCTTGCGGCACCCACACCTCGGCGTCGTAGCGTAGCATGGTCAGTCCATCGCTGTAGCCGTCCAGCCGAATCCTAGGTGTCTTTCCTATGAGTTCCTGCAGGGCCCATTTGGGAAAGTCGGCACCGGCCCGAATCGACAGAGGCGCTCCCCCACCAAAGCGCGGATTGATTTCAATGAAATGATGATGGCCCGTCTCTGTCTTGATCAACTGGACGGTAATGACGCCCGGTCCCGCCCCCAGGGCCTCTACCAGCCGAACGCTCTCCTCTATGATGGCGGAATCCTTGACAACCTGGGCCTTGCTCACCTCCCCCGCGCGGATTTCCAAGCGCCTGCGCGGGACGACGCAACGCACGCTAAGACGGCGATCCACGTAGACGTCGCAGGTGTACTCCGTCCCTGCGACATACTCCTGACAGATGGCATGGGGGATGCGTTTGGCATAAAAGAGCAACTCCTGGCGGCTATTCACTTTGACGTTGAAGCGGCTGCCATAGCCATCCCAGGGCTTCAAGTAGCAGGGAAACATGCCGGCCTGGGCTGCGCGTGAGCGCGACAACGCGGATCGAACGCTCATCGTGGCGGGTGTGTCGAATCCATGCCGCTTCAAGAAGCGGAAGGTCTGCCGCTTGTCTTGGCAGACGCCAATCACCTCGGAGGGAGAGACCAACAGGTGACAGCGGTGTCGGGTGAAGTGATGTCGGCTGTCGGCAAGCCGCTGTAGGTCTAGGTCTACCGTCGGCACGACCATGTCGACCTGATGCTTCCTGACGATGGACAACAGTTCCCGGATGTAGTGTGGGTGAGACGTCGGCTTCACGAGCAGCGATGTGTCGCAGCACTGCCATGCGGGACTGAAATCGTTCGTGTCGGTTGCCAAGAAATGGGCTTCGATCCTCAGTCCTTTGGCTGCCCTGCGAAAGCTCTCCAACAGAGAAACCCGCCGCCCTATGCAGGTAAACAATACGTTGATGCGAATCTTGCCGGGTTTTGCTGCCCTGGGCCGCACAGATGGTCACCTCCGATTGTGAAGAACCATTGGGCCTGGCGAGGCTGCCAAATACTTTGACAATGCAGATCTTCCTCACTACACTAGACCCACTGTAAAATCGGCTGGAATCGGACGGTGGTTTAGCTTCCATTCATGTGAGATCGAGTTTTCAGAGAGAGCCCAAGGAGCCGCGCATCATTTAATGGGTCATTTATCGCTCAGATTTGCGTTAGATTCAGTCGCGCCCGATTGAGCCAAACCAGAGTTGTAGCTGGCCTACTGCGGAGGATTTCGCGATTGAGAAGCGGCTGAAGATGGCGTGAAGAT
>JADFMM010000015.1 GCA_022563885.1 Planctomycetota bacterium
GTTTTCTATCAACGGTCTTTTCTTGGGCCTGATGCGCTCCCATGCCTTTTTGATGGCATTGGAAATCAGATCCGGGATTAGGCTTTGTATTATGCTAAGTAACAACGACATGACGTGCTGCGAATTCAACAAGTTCTTATATGCTTTTCCCGATAACACCGGAAAGAGGCGTCATCTGAACCCGAAAAATCGACCTTCTTCGAGTTTCTCTATCTCGATAACACTCCGTACATGCATGTTATCGAGAAACCTGCCATCATCGATCTGTCGCGAGTTTGCGATAGATCCGGAGTGGAGACCTTCTATTCTCCTGCAACTCCAAGGTGATTTTCCGTTTGTCTGAGGATTGTGTCAAGGGATATTCGTACGCCACTCGATCTTGAACTTGTGGGAAGGTCTCTCAATCGCATAGAACCATTGCGAAGCCAGCGTCAACCCTTCGCGATCTTCGTGGTAAGGAATCGCCTGGGTAGGCGTCACCGCCGGCCGCGGGTCAAAGCCCTTGGATCTCCAACCCGCCGGTGACCCGCTTCGGCCACACGCCATCTTTCATCGGGACGGTTTCCAGCGCGGCGGGATCAAGCACCACGTGCTTGATTCGTTCGCGATGCCAGGTGTAAACGATGTGCACCCGCCCGTCCGCGGCTTGAATCACCGAGGGATAGGAGAACTGCTTTCCAGGCTGGTCGAGGTAGTCCAACACCAACGCCGCCGCCCATGCCTTGCCGTCGTGGCTCACCGCAGACATTTAAGATGCCGCGGGCTTTGTGTCCCATGCCCGGCTGTTCGCGGGTGGAGTGGTTGTAAGCCAGCAGGAAGCGGCCATCCTTTAGCGCCACGGCGTCGAGACCGGAATTATTGTTGGGCAGCACCCCGTCTGTTCTTCAGCGAGAGCGCCTATCGACGCCAGAGCGATCAGCGCCAGAACGGCGAGTTTTAGCGTGTTACAGCTTGTCATGGTGACCCGTTCCTCATGACTGTGAACTGGGGTTCAGCTGCTCGCGGAATAGTGGCGATTGATATGAGCAATTCAGTTCAGCTTCTTAATTCGGAAATGACGGTACTCAATCGTCATGGGCGGTCCTACATGGACCTGCACCCCAAGCATGCCATCCGTCCTCCTATTCATCAAATCATTGTCAGTGACATCGCTCATCAAAACACCATTGACGATGTGTTTCATTCTATTTCCATTTATGATAAGGTGATATTCATTCCAATCACCATCTTTGACTTTTGATTGAAGGAACTCGCGACTTCCCAGGGAACCCGTTGTCTCTCTGGCTTTCCAATTATTTCTTTCTCTATAGAGTTCCAATGAGCCACTGTCTTTAGCGTTGGATACCACTACAATTTCTCCCTGGTAGGCGAGAGTGGTTCGCCCGCGTTCTTCGTAATTACTGCCAATGTGCCGTTTTCTACCATCTATATCTGCTTGATACCCTTTCAATGCATGAGGAACGCCATCGACCAATTCACTGCGATAGTTGATGCCACTGTTACCTCGGCTGGAAACTCTGTATTCTACCTTGAGTTCGAAATCGGGTGGCATATCGCCTTGCCAGATAAGAAATGTGTTGCGATCGACAACTGTTTCGGGAGTGATTTCCCCAAATATAGCACCATCTCTAACACTCCAATAGGTGGAGTCTCCTTTCCATCCATTTAATGTTTTTCCATCAAAGATTGAAACAAATCCTTCTCTGTCGGGGTTTTGAAGGTCTTGCATCCACTCGTACAGGCGGTCCGGCCAGCCGGCGACCGCCCCGCGGGTCCTCTCGCGCTGTCCGAAGCCATGTCCCGCCTTGGCATAGATGTGAAGTTCGGCGGGCACTCCGACTTCCTTGTACTTGAGATAAAGCTCGGCCATACCTTTCGATATGTCAGGCCGATCACCGTAGCCGCAGACGATGAAGACCGGCGGAGAGTCTTTGGAAGCCTCGTATCGGGACGAACGACCCGGATAGATCAGAGCCTGATAATCGGGTCGAGACGAGTGTCGCTCGACGATGTCGACGGCGCCTTTGTCACCGGCATCATAACGCATGGCGGCCAGCGCAGCCACTTCTCCCCCTGCTGAGAAGCCCATCACACCCACCCGGGAGGGATTGATGTGCCACTCCTGGGCACGGGATCTCACGAGCCGAATCGCCCGCTGCATATCGGCCAGCGAGTGGTCGTCCACGGTGTAGGTCGAGTTCGGCTCTCGCGCCAGCCGATACTTCAATACGAAGGCGGCGACGCCCCGTTCCTTCAACCAGCGGGCCACATTGTGACCCTCATGATCGCTCCAGAGTTCGCGATGCCCGCCGCCCGGCGCAACGATGACGGCCGCGCCCGACGCTTCACCCGCCGCCGGTAGGTAGGGCGTAATCGAGGGCCGATGGATATTCGAGATGACGTGCTCCCCCCCATCTGTCACCCGAACGGTCTCGTCACCGGTCTTTCCTTCAGAGCCGGGGGCACCATGGGGCCACAGGGGTATCTCCGCCGCCCCCCCGGAGGAAGCAACGGCCCAGAGGACCAGAAGCGTTACGGCGGGATGGATGGCAACTCGCAGGCTATTCATGGCTCTACTCCTCGTCAAACGGTAATGGTTGTGTGGATTGAACGACGTCCACTGTGTTCAGTTCTATTTCTGTCGTAGTTCGCGATCCGAGGCGTGTGACTCCTCCGATGCCCGGCGGATCAAGCGGATTCTGGAGGGAAGTCATACACCTTCATCAGGCGTCGGGCATGCTCATCGTAGGCGGCTTCGAAGAGTTCGGTCGCTCGCTCCGGTCCGACAACGGCAGCTGCGGTTAGGACCTTCGGCGGTCTTCCCGCGGCAGTGAGCCGCTGGGCCACTTCGGCCTTGATGGCATTGATCAGCAGGCAGCCTCCCACGGTCGAACCGGGGGCGACCGGTGTCTCCAAGCCCTCGATAGAGATCATGGCATCACCGACGGGCGCGCCCGTGTCCAAGGTGACATCGGCAAAGTCCATCAACTTCCGCCCGGAGGGGTGTTTGCTCTCGGTGGCCTCCGCATGCTGGCGACTGACGAGGGCCACCACTCGAATACCGTGCTTCTGAAAACACTCCGCCATCTCAATGGGCACGACAGTGCAGCCACTCGATGAGGCGACCAGGGCCGAATCCTGGGCTGACAGCACGAAGTTTCGGATGATCCGTTCCGCAAGCCCGCTGACGTTTTCAATGAACATGGCCTGACGCTGTCCGTTGCTGCCGACAACGGGATTGTGAAAGGTCAGCGACAATTCGACGATGGGATTGAATCCGGGGAAGGAACCATAGCGCGGCCACATCTCTTCGACAAAAATTCTACTGTGGCCGGAGCCAAAGAGGTGCACCATGCGGTCATTGAGAATGGTTTGGGAAAACCAATCGGCAACGGTTCTTATCGTTTCAAGTTGCCCTTCAACGGTATCGACGAGCTGGCGAGATTTCTGCAGATAGTCGAGAGCAGGGTCCATAGGGCATTACACCTCCGTGGGTCTTTTTCTGATTGAGTTTCAACGATTCTCTTGAATGGGCACACGCTCGGACCATCGCTTAGGGATCTTCAAGGAATAAGTTGTGCAGTTTGAGGTCCAAGTGTGCCCCATATTTGGTCGCGCCCGACTGAGCGAAACCACAGGCGTAGCTGTCCTACGTCGCGGATTTCGCGACTGAGAAGCGGTCAAAGATGGGGTGCAATTGGGCATTCAAATGCGGAAGTTATTTCTTGACGATTCCTTAGGGACCGTATTGCCCTTCGCTAACGGTCCAGCCGCCGTCGACCGCCAGGACCTGCCCCGTGGCAAACTTCGAACCATTGGACATGAAATAGATCGCTGCCTCGTCAAGATCTTCGGGGCGACCGATTCGGCCACCGTCCAGGGGTTGCTTCGTCGAGATGAATCTGCGGATCTCGTCGTCCGAACTGACGCGTGCGGACATAGGCGTTTCCACCAGGGCCGGGGCGATGACATTGACTCGGATATCGTCCTTCGCGTAGTAGGCGGCGACGGATTTCGAAAGACCCACGATGGCGGCCTTGGCGGCCGCGTAGGCATGTGTCGAAAAATGGCGCGGCGAAGGAGAAAAACCGAGTACGGAACTCATATTCAGAATCGAACCCGGCGTTCGATCCCTTAGGAACGCCTGCACGGCGGCGCGATTCGAATAGACGAGCGAGTTGAAGTTAAGCGACATCGTCTCAGTCAGCCCGGCATCGGTCAGTTCGTGCAGGGGACCATCGCCCATGCTTCGACCGCTGCCGCCGGCCACATGATAGAGGCCATCGAAGGTGCCAAAGGACTCCTTAGCGGTCGCAATGGCCTTGGGTGCCGTGCTCGAGTCGGTGGCATCTCCTACCAGGGCGACACCCTGCTTGCCGAGGTGCTCTGCCGCGGCGTCCACACTCTGGGGACTGCGGCCAACCACAACCACGCGAGCCCCCTGCCCTACGAAGGCTTGGGCCGCGGAGAGCCCCAGACCGGTCGTCCCCCCGATGACGACAAGGGTCTTTCCGGCCAGTCGTGTCACGCGGTGGCCTCCCGCTGGATGATCTTGCCGTTACTCTTGTCCTTCAGTATCTGGAAGGTGCGGCCATCGGGCATCTTTTCCTCTTTGATGAGAATATACTTCCCGTCGATGAGGGTCTCTTTGGCCAGATCCTCCACGTCGTCTCTACCGCGCCAGTCCTCGAGTTCGACGGGCTCCCACCGCTTGGATTTCGCCGAGCGATAGCAGGCATCGATGATGGTATTCACCACATAGCCATCGTAGAAGGTCTCTTGAGGGGCTTTCTGCCCGTCGAGCGAATCCAGCATGTCACGAAACATTTCCACATAGCCCAGCGCACCGACCTCGTCACCCACCGGGAAGAGCCAACCGGTGTCACTTTCTGCCTTTTCCGCCACATACCCACCCTGCCCCACCGCCGAAAACATTTCGAAACCGGTGCGCAACCAGTGATTCAGCCAAATCGTGCCTTCGGTCCCCGAGACTTCATCACGCAGGTCCATGCCGCCTCGGAAGGTCCAATTGACCTCAAACTGACCGATGGCCCGGTTCTGAAAGCGAATCAGGCCGATACCGGAATCCTCGGCTTCAATCGGATGCACGAGAGTGTCCGCCGTACACATGACCTCGAGTGGCCGAACATCCTTACCGATGAAATTGCGAATGATCTCGATGCAGTGGCAGCCCATGTCGATGATGGCACCGCCCCCTGCTCGTTTCAGATCCCAGAACCAATCACTATGGGGGCCGGGATGAGTCTCGCGGGAACGCACCCACAGGACTTTGCCAATGGATCCATTGCGGACCGACTCCAGGGCCTTTAGGGTCTTCGGCGTATAGGCCAGGTCTTCGAGATAACCTGCAAAGACGCCGGCCTTTTCCACAACCGTCAGCATCTCTCTGGCCTCGGCGGCGGTCCGCCCCAGCGGTTTGGTGCAGAGGACGTGTTTGCCGGCTTCGGCCGCCATCACGGCGGCTTCCCGGTGTCGATCGTTGGGAATGCCAATCACGACGACATCGGTATCCGGATCGCAAATCGCCTCTTCGAGATTTGCGGTTGCCCTAGGGATACCATTTTCTCGAGCGAATGTCTCGGCACGCTTGGCGTCGCGAGAGAATACCGTGTGCACCCGGTCCCTGCTGCGCAGACCGTGCAAGGTCGCCGTGTAGAACTGGCCGATGAGTCCCGTCCCCAACATCGTCATCCGGTGTGACGTCATACTTAACCTCTGAATACTTGGCTATGTGGGCTCCGTCAAATCCGAAATTCAAAACGCGAAATCCGAAACAAATTCAAAATCATAAAATCCGAATGACAAAAACAGGGGATAGCCGCCATTCGACGACACAGAACTCGCCGTTCAGGATTTCGGTCATTTAGATTTCGGATTTGTTTCGAGTTTCGATATTCGTATTTCGAATTTCTTCTCTGGTGCACCCTCCCCGGCTGGCCCTCGGGTCAGTGGAGGAGACGAAAGACTCTCTGCTCCTGGTCGTAATACGCCGCCGCAAAGCTCCATACCGGCACGCCGGCAGGCAGACGTTGGGCATCCCCCAAGGGGAGCATCGCGGCGTCATACGCTTGCCACGCCACCGAACCTCCCTTGGCCCAGCCGGTGCCCTCCGTCCACGCCAGCAAAAAGCCACCTTGGGGTGTCGCCGCAAAGACAGGATGCTTTCCGCCCTGGGCCCCTCCGGGCGGGGACATAATCGGACCCGCCTGGGCCGTGCCTTTCGCAACGGAGGTAAACCTTATCTGTCCCTCTGTTTCCCAGCCCACCAATATGCTATTCTCCGTCTCACAAAAAGCCATGCTGCTCATGGGACAAGCATCCAGCCGCCAGCGATCCAAGGTCAGGTGTTTGAAACTCACCCCGGCATCCTTCGACACCAGAAGATCGATATCTCTCTGAATGTTCTTATCCGCAGCGCGATAGACCACGTAAAGAGTCCCTTTTTCATCAACCGTCGCCTGCATGGAACAACAGGGACAAACGCCCCGTCCCGAAGCACCGATCGCCCGTCCATCGCCGAAGGTCTTGCCGCTGTCGTTGGACACGCTCATATAGACCTGCCGATCCTCTGCGTGTGACCCCGGGGGCGCTGAATGCCAAAACACAAAGACACGACTCGAATGGTCCACCGCTACGGCACCCCCGCCATCAACAAGCCACGGGCCGGAAATAGGCCGTTGCGGCGTAAACGAATTGAAATCCTTCGTGAGCCGCGCGTAGTACATCGGAGGGTGGGAAGACGCATGGGTGACCTTCCTGGACCCATTCCACACCACGTGGACCGTTCGACTCGGATCCACGGCAAGCTGCGCCCCCCGTATGCTTCCCATACAAACGGCGCTGTTGGCAACGTCGTTGACGCGCAAGGGTTCGGAAAAGAGGCCTGCCCTGGGTCGGTAGCAGTAAAACAGGTCGCCGCCCTGAGGATCGCCCCGGTAGTAGATCAGATGCACGCCCTGCATGTCATCCACGACAAGCTTGGGTTGTCTCCCCCCCTGGGGCGTTTCTACCAGCTGCACGGCATCATTTGCCGCCGCATTCAGAACGCAGATCGAAGCGACAAACGCCAGACCTACCATTGGAGTCTCGATTTTCATGGCCAATCCTCTTCAGCGAACCACGGCCGACCCGCCTGAAGCCCACGAGGTTCTCGTTTTCGGCTGAATACCGGTCTTCTAACCAGGTGAAAAACCGATGGAGGCAATCATACTGTTTTATGTTTGGAAACCCACACTTTTCTCAATGCGCGGACTTGGAGCCTTAGTGCGTGCAAGACAATAAGTGACCGAATGATCCCGCACAGCCAGGGACGCGAGGCGTCTAAACGACCCAGACTTGGCCCTCCTGAACTCCGAGTGGCCCAAGCTGCCAACACACATCAAGGAGGCCGTCAAGACGCTTGCCGAGGCAAGAGGTGGGGGCAACAGGGAGGGCCGCCACCGCAGGGCAATCGCAAGTAACTTTCTCTGATATGAACCGTCCTTTTTTCAGTCGCTTCCCCGCGTATCTCACCGGTAGTAATCAGTAATCAGTAATCAGTGGCAAAGTAATCAGTTTTTGGCACAGATACTCTTCTGATTACTGATTACTTCAACTGTGGGAACTCTAGATCAGTGGCGTTCACGCCGAAAAGTACACGAATCCGGTATCTATATGCGATAGCTCTGTCCGCCCCATCCGTGGGTTTGCCTCGTCCGCGGATAACCGGTATACTGCCCTGAATGTTTTCAGAGAGAGCCGCAATAGGCACAGGATTGTGCTGGCCGGCAGCCCTTGTTTTGGTTTTTGCCGCCGGTAGCCTTTCTGCCGAAGAGCAGGGTGCGGACTCAGCACGGGCACTGACGTCTGCGGAGATCGCGTCATTGAATCGTCAGGGCTGGGATGCTCGAGTCAAGTCGTCACTGGGCGTGTGGGTCAGGGCCGACCTGCAGAGGTTGCTCTTGATTCAAGATCATCGCGTGATCAAAGCGTATGTCTGTTCCACCGCCATGGCGGGGATGGGCAATGAGAATGGGTCGGGCAAGACGCCTGTGGGGTGGCATGTTGCCCATCGCAAGATCGGCGAGGGGCTGGCCCGAGGGGCGATCTTGAAAGGGCGCCGCTGGACCGGCAAGATCTGGCGGGAAGGAGGCAGTTCGAAGGCGGATTTGGTGTTGTCGCGGCTGATCTGGCTGCGTGGGCAGGAACCGGGCAAGAATCTGGGTGGGGAGGTGGACACCTGGAAACGCTATATCTATATTCATGGGACGAACCATGTGCAAGACCTGGGCAAGCCGGCATCTCACGGCTGTGTCCGCGTCGACCCGGGCGTTGTGATCGATCTGTTTGATCGCATCCCCCAGGGGGCTCGTGTGTTAATCACGGAGTAGGAGCACTACACTATGAAAAGAAACCAGTGGGCAATCTCTGTGTGTGTCCTTGCGGTATTGGCATCTAGCGCGTGGGGTCAGGAATGGACACGTTTTCGCGGCCCCGACGGTCAGGGCAAAGGCGCGGCTGCGCAGCTCCCGGTCCAGTGGCGTGAAACCGACATCGCCTGGAAGACGAAACTCCCAGGCGAGGGACACTCGTCACCGGTCCTCTGGGGTCACCGGGTCTTCGTCACCACTTGGGACAAAGAACGGGGCGAAGGCGGGGTGATGGCATTAGATGGGTCTACGGGCCGCATACTCTGGCAACAGTCCTACCCGCTGGGCCGATCGAGACTCCACCGTGACAATAGCTACGCTTCGTGCACACCGGCCGTGAACCAGGAAAGCGTTTTTGTCTCTTGGCTCGATGGTGACCGGTTGGTCTTGGTGGCGTTGGGGCATGACGGCCAGCAGAAATGGACCCGCGACTACGGCAGGGTCCAAGGTCAGCATGGAATAGGTGGCTCCCCGGTTCTCTATCGAGGGCTTGTCATACTGACCCAGGAGCAATGGGAGGAGAATAACGATGACCTCCAAAGCCGTTGGTTGGGGGTTGATCAGGTGGATGGGGCCATTCGCTGGGAACTGCCCCGTCGCAATGGGAAGACCTCCTACGGTACACCCAGTCTGTTCACGGATGCCTCCGGCCGGGCTCAGCTCATTTTCACCAGCCAGGCGCACGGCATCACGGCGATTGATCCGGCTCAGGGTAAGGTGCTGTGGGAGATCTCGGACTGTTTCAAGGATCGTACTGTTGCTTCGCCGGTGGTGGCAGGGGATCTTATTGTAGGGACAGCCGGCGGTGGCGGCCTGGGAAGGACCCTCGTGATTGTGAAATCGGGCCGATCAGGAGAGCCACCGAAGCTGCTCTACGCCACTGACAAGAAAGGGCAGATTCCCTATGTCCCCAGCACGATTGCGATTGGGGACCGCCTCTATCTTTTCCAGGATAGAGGAAACATCTCTTGCTGGGACTTGCCGACAGGCCGGACCGTTTGGTCCGAGTCCATTAAGGCCAGATTCTATGGTTCGCCAGTGGCCATTGGCGATATGCTCTACTGCGTCACACTCAAGGGAGAGTTGGTGATTATCAAGGCGGGTGACGAGTTTCAGCTCCTAGCGGTCAATCCGCTGGGCGAGGCCTGTCAAACGACACCTGCCGTCGCCAACAACCGTCTCTACGTGCGCACGTTGTCGTCGCTGGTCTGTGTCTCCGGGACAAGACTATCCAAGCGTACCGCTGTTCGGTAGTGTCAATCTTTTTCGCCGCGCAACTTGATATTTGCTGGGATGGAGCTACAATACCCCCGTTGTTCGCACGGTGGTTATTGGCTTTGGGTGTATGACAATCGCATCTGGGCCCAATCAGGCCGCTCGTCTTCGACCCCGAGGCGCCATTCGGCCCGACCTCATGGCCCAGGGCAGCCGAGGGGAAACCAATTCGAGTCTAGGGACAGAGACTTGCTGACCAGGCAAGGCCGGCGGATCCATGGAAAGGAACACGTTTCATGCCCTATGCACCGCAGAACAGACGCGTTGGCCCCCGCAAACGGATGCCGGCGACCGGTGTGCGGACCGGTTCACGCGTCCAGGATTTTAAGCGTTCGTTTCGGGACAATCTCTTCTGTTCTCTGGGCCGAGTGCCCAGGGCCGCCACCCGCAACGATCTATACACAGCCTTGGCGTTGACGGTGCGCGATCGGGTGCTCAAGCAGGGCGTCCGCACTCTGGAGACCTACACGGAAAAGGATGCCCGTGTGGTGGCCTATCTATCCGCAGAGTTTCTACCCGGACCCCACCTGGAAATCAACCTGCACAACCTCGGCATGATGGCGCAGGCGCGTCAGGCGATGGAGGAGTTCGGTCTCAACCTAGAAGAGATCTTCGAGCAAGAGGAGGAACCCGGGCTGGGCAATGGCGGCCTGGGACGGTTGGCTTCCTGCTACATGGACTCCTTGGCCTCCATCGAGATACCTGCGATCGGGTATGGTATACGCTACGAGTTTGGCATTTTTGATCAGCTCATTCGTGACGGGTGGCAGGTCGAAAAGACAGACAAGTGGCTCCGTTTCGGTAATCCCTGGGAAATCGCACGCCCCGAATTGGCCTTCGACATTCCCTTCGGCGGAGGGACGGAAAACTTCAGGGACGATCAGGGCCGGCCGCGGGTCCGTTGGATGCCCGATACCGTGGTCAAGGGCGTGGCCTATGATACGCCCATCCTGGGCTACCGAGTGGGGACCTGCAATAGACTGCGGCTTTGGAAGGCCGAGGCAGTGGAGTCCTTCGACTTTTCCGCGTTCAACCATGGCGACTACTATCGTGCCGTGGAAGACAAGATGGTCTCGGAGAACATCACCAAGGTCCTCTATCCCAATGATGAGCATTGCGCCGGAAAGGTGTTGCGCCTACAGCAGCAATTCTTCTTTGTCAGTTGCTCACTCCAGGACATGATCCGTGTCCACTTGAGCCTCGGACGTTCCTTGGACCGGTTTCACGAGCACTGGGCTGTGCAGCTCAATGACACCCATCCGGCGATTGCGGTGGCAGAATTGATGCGACTGCTGGTCGATGAACACCGCATGGACTGGGCCAAGGCCTGGGAGGTGACACGCAATACCTGTGCCTATACGAACCACACCCTCCTACCGGAAGCCTTCGAAACCTGGCCCGTGCCCCTCTTTCGTGACTTGCTGCCGCGACACCTGCAGATCATCTACGCGATCAATCACAGTTTTTTGCAGGAAGTTAGGGCTCGCTTCTCGGGCGATGAAGACCGTGTCGAACGTATGTCGCTGATTGGTGAGCAAGGAGGACGGTGTGTGCGTATGGCCCATCTTGCGACCGTGGGAAGCCACCGTGTCAATGGCGTGGCCGCCCTGCATTCCGAGTTGCTCAAGAAACGTGTGATGCAGGATTTTGCCGAGATGTGGCCGCAGAAGTTCTGCAATGTCACCAACGGTGTCACCCCACGACGATTTGTGGCCGTGAGCAATCCACCCTTGGCGGAGTTGTTGGACGACGTGATCGGTGAGGGTTGGCAACGTGATCTCGACCAGCTTCGCAAACTCGAACCCTATGCAGACGATACCGAGTTTCACCGCGCCTGGCGTGAAGTGAAACAAACGGCCAAGTGTCGGCTGGCCGAGCTGATTGGCCTGCGTGTGGGTGTGACTGTGGATCCGGAGTCTCTGTTCGACATCCAAGCAAAACGCATCCATGAGTACAAGCGGCAGCATTTGAATGCATTGCACATCCTTACTCTATATTTGCGTCTCAAGCGGAATCCCCGGGTGCAGTTGCCCGCCCGCACCTTTATCTTCGGCGGCAAGGCGGCACCGGGATACTATCTGGCCAAGCTCATTATCAAGCTCATCAATGATCTCGCGGGCCTGATCAACGACGATCCGGATGTCGCGGGACGGATCAAGGTCGTCTTTTTTCCCGACTACAACGTCAAGAACGCCCAGCCCATCTATCCCGCGGCGGATCTCTCGGAACAGATTTCCATGGCGGGCAAAGAGGCGTCCGGCACGGGTAATATGAAGTTCTCTCTCAATGGCGCCCTGACCATCGGCACTTTGGACGGCGCCAATGTGGAGATCAGGGAGGAAGTCGGCGCCGAAAATTTCTTCCTCTTCGGTCTTGATGCGGAACAGGCCCATGCACTGCAAGGGCAGGGGTATCGGCCGCAAACAATCTACGATCAGAACGAGACACTACGGGAGGTCCTGGACTTCTTGGAATCGGGCGCGCTGGCCGGCGGCGATAGACGACTCTTCCGGCCTCTGGTTGACAATCTGATGGAATCAGACCCCTTCCTGGTATTGGCAGACTACCAGGCCTATGTCGATTGCCAGGAGCGAGTCAGTAAGCTGTGGCAGGACCCGGTGGGGTGGACCCGCGCGAGCATTCTCAACGTCGCGCGGATGGGCAAGTTTTCCTCCGATCGTTCGATCCGTGATTATTGTCGGGAGGTGTGGCATGTTGAGCCCATCTCCATCGATATGGAGGCGATCGAACCTTGTCTCGCCGATGAGGGGGACTCGGTGGATCTCTAATGGATGCGGTCGTCGGGTCCCACAGGAGCTAGCGTCTATGAGTCGGGTGTACAAAATCCAAACCCTCGACAAAATCTCGGCCAAAGGGCTGGAGCTTCTGCCACGAGAGGGGTATGAAGTTGGCTCCGAGATTCCCAGTCCGGATGCCATCATTCTCCGCAGCCACAAAATGCACGACCGGGCGATTCCGCCCTCCGTGCTCGCCATCGGCCGAGCCGGTGCCGGTGTCAACAACATTCCCGTTGACGCTTGCAGCGCATTGGGCATCGTCGTCTTTAACACGCCTGGGGCCAATGCCAACAGCGTGAAAGAGATGGTGCTGATGTCTCTGTTCCTCTCGTCCCGGAGAGTGGCGGACGGCATGGCCTGGGTCAAGTCTCTCGTCGGACAGGGTGCCGAGGTTCCCAAGCTCGTCGAACAGCGAAAGTCTGACTTCGCCGGCCCGGAGATCAAAGGAAAGAAACTGGGCGTGATCGGGCTCGGGGCCATCGGCGTGATGGTGGCCAATGACGCCACTGCCTTGGGCATGGAGGTTACCGGCTATGACCCCTTCATCTCAGTCGATGCCGCTTGGGGGCTGTCACGCGCGGTCAAGCGGGCGGGCGGTCTGAGTTCCTTGACCGCCGAATCCGACTATCTTACCGTGCATGTGCCGTTGAACGAGAAGACCCAGGGCTTGATTAACCGTGAGACCTGTGCGCAGATGAAAAAGGGGACCCGGCTGTTGAATTTCTCCAGAGGCGGCTTGGTCAACAACGACGCCGTTAGAGAGGCCCTGGCCTCCGGGCAGATTGCCAGCTATGTGACCGATTTTCCGGACGAGGAACTGCTCAGCGAACCCAATGTGATCGCCTTCCCCCATCTGGCGGCCTCCACGCCGGAGGCGGAGGAAAACTGTGCGACGATGGCAGTGACACAGGTACGAAACTATCTGGAATTCGGTACGATCGAAAACTCGGTCAATTTCCCTCAGTGCCAGATGGCCCCGTCGGCCTCGCAACGCATCGTGGTGGCCAATAGCAACGTGCCGAACATGGTGGGCCAAATCACGACGCTCCTGGCGGAGTACAAGATCAACATACAGGACATGATTAACAAGAGCCGCGGTGATTTTGCCTACAACATCATCGACGTTGATAATGAGGTCAGCGAAGACCTCCTGCAGAAGATCCGTGCCGTCGACGGTGTGGTCATGACGCGGCTCATTGAAATTGAATGATTCATGGCGCAAGCATTGATCATCAGTGTCAGTGGTCTGCGGGGCATCATCGGTGAGAATCTGACGGCGGCGATCGCCACCGACTATGGCTGTGCCTTTGGCTCCTACCTCAGATCGAGTGGTGATGATTCCCAAAAGAGACTGAGTGTTTGTCTGGGACGGGACTCGCGCCCGAGTGGGCCGATGATCCAGGCGGCGGTGACGGCGGGTCTGTGCAGTGTCGGCATCGACGTCACTGATCTGGGCATCGTGACGACGCCCTGTGTCGGTATCATGCTGAGGGAACTGGCCTGCGACGGGGGCGTGGTGATCACGGCTTCCCACAATCCCATCCAGTATAACGGGGTCAAACTGCTGCTCAGCGACGGCATCGCCCCACCGGCCGAAGTCGCCGCCGAGATCAAGGCGCGGTTTCAAAACAAAGACTTCTCCCTGCAAGGATCGGCCCAGTGTGGCAGACGCTTTGACAACGATCAGGCGGACCCGATCCACATCGACCGAGTCCTGGCGATCGTGCGGCCCGCAGAGATTGCGACCAAACGCTTCAAGGTCGTACTCGACAGCGTCAATGGCGCCGGCGGCCGGATTGGCCTGCGTCTGCTGGAGGCCCTAGGCTGCGAAGTGATTCCCGTCAATGGTGAACCGACCGGTTTCTTTGCGCACGAACCGGAGCCCACCGAAGCGAACTTGCAAAGCCTATGCGATATCGTGCGGCGGGAACGTGCCGTCATCGGCTTCGCCCAGGACCCCGATGCCGATCGCATCGCCATCGTCGATGAGAACGGCCGTTACCTCGGCGAGGAGTATACATTGGCTCTGGCCGCGAAGTATGTCTTGGGGACCGAAGGCGGCAGCACCGCCGCCAATCTCTCGACCTCGCGCATGCTCGATGACATCGCCCATACAGCGGGGGTCACCGTCATTCGCACTCCGGTGGGCGAGGCTTATGTCGCCAAGGCCATGCTTGAGCACCAGTGTGTCGTGGGCGGCGAAGGCAACGGCGGCATCATCGACCTGCGCGTCGGTCCGATCCGTGACAGCCTGGTGGCCATGGCCCTGGTGTTGCAGTTGATGGCGACGGAAAACCAAACGGTGGGGCAGTTGGCCGATCAGATCGGCGGCTATGCCATGCTCAAAGAAAAATTCTCCGCCACATCCGAACAGGCGGATCGCATCATCGAAGAGGCCAAAGCCCTGTTCCCGGATGCCAAGGTCAACACGAGCGACGGATGTCGCTTCGATTTCAGCAATAGCTGGATACACCTGCGGCTCAGCAATACCGAGCCGGTCATGCGCGTGATCGTGGAAGCCCCCGATCAGGCGGCGGCGGAGGATTACGCTCGGCAGGTTGGAACATTGCGAGACCAGGTTTTGGGGCAAGTGACTTAGGCGCGGCTCGAAGTGTCTGAATACAGCATGGCAGAATCGTACTCGTGCTCATACTCAGCGCAGCGGTACTCGTAATCGAAACACCTACCGGCCCGGCCTATGCTACTCGGCCTGAAACTCACCCTGTTCACGCCAGAGCACCGTGCCGTCCAAATGCATGACGATATACCCGCTGTTGACGAAGAGGGATCGGTAGTGTTGTTCGGTGTAGGCCAAGATCTCGTCGTCGGCGGAGTCCAGGGTGATTTCGGCGGCTCGATAGGTGAGTTTTCCCAGGCGTACGTGACCTGAGAGGGTGGGGATCTGGGCGTCCACAAAGTCCCGGGCGGGGACGGACTGGTAGGTGGTCCGGTAGTCCTGGATGCTCTCGGCGAGCTGGTGCATGGCCCGCATGGCCTCGCGCCGATTGATCCAGTCCTTAAGGTTGAGCATGCCGATGAGCACAGCCACGGTGACGGATAAGACCACCACGGTTTCCCGAAGCAGTGCCTTTTGTCGTCGGTTCACGGTGCCTCTCCGTTCGGGTTCGACCCCTAGGTTTGGGCCGCTGCCGCCGCCCGTTTGGGGTTGACCGACAGTTTGCCCTGGGCAAAGAGGTTGACGGCCTCGGGATAGGCGATGCACTCTTCCCCGAAGACGCGGGCCGCCAAGGTGTCCGGCGTGTCTTCGGGCTCGACGGGACAGGTTCGCTGGAGGAGGATGGGACCCTGATCATATTCATCCGTACAGAAGTGAACGGTGCAACCGCTGACTTTGCAGCCTGCCTTCAAGACCGCCTCATGGACGTGGGGGCCCCACATGCCCTTGCCGCCGAAGCTGGGCAGGAGGGCTGGATGGATGTTCATGACACGATTGTGAAACTGCGTGGGGATTTTCCACAGGCACAACCATCCCCCCTGGAGCACCAGATCCACGCGAGCGGCGATCAGCCTTTCTTCAATGGCCCGGCTGAAGCGATCGATGTCCGGATAGTCTTTCCTGCCGATGATCGTCACCGGCAATCCCGCGTCGCGCATCCGCTGGTTCCCCGAGACGTCGGAGCGGGAGCTGATCACAATGGGGAGTTCCGCGTGGATGCTCCCCCGTTGAATGTGATCCACGATGTTTTGCAGGGTCCTGCCGCTGCCGCTGATGAGCCCGCCGATGCGGAGTTTCGGTCCCTCCGGCTGTGCCGCGGCCTCTTTGATGAGAATGTCGGTGCCCGCGTCGAGGCATTGATTGACCATGGCATCGGCTTCCTGGTTTGCCCCGCGGAGGACGTGGGTAAACTCCCAGGCGTCGAAGGCCTCCAGCAGGCGGACCACCTCCTGATGGAGGGGTTTGAGCGTCGGGCTTTTGACGCGGTAACTTCCCTTGATTTGCTTCACCAGCAGTTCGCTGTCGCAAAAGACCTCGATGGTCTTGGCCTTGAGTTGTGTCGCTCTCATCAGGGCTTTGACGACGGCGCTATACTCGGCGACGTTGTTCGTGCTTTTGCCGAGATAGACACCCTCGCAGTGGAGCAGGTTCTTCTGAGTGTCATAGAGACAGATGCCCGCCGCCGAGGGCCCCGGATTGCCGCGACTGCCTCCGTCCGTATAGGCAATGATCTTGTTCAAGACAAAGGGCCTCCGCTATCGAGTCGCGAGAAGGTGTGATGGGGCGTGGCTGTTAGGATTTGGAGAGAACGAGGATGCGTGTGCAATTGGAGCATCGGACAATCTCATCCCTTGTCATGAGTTGATTGACGCACTCGGCCGTCACGCTCATGAAGCAGCCACCGCAACTGTAACTCGATGTCTTGCTGGAGTGCTGCGTGTCCACTTCAACCACGGCTTCTCCGTCGTAGGTATCGGCGACTCGGTTGAAGGTCTCCAGAAACTCGGCAGGAATGTCTCGGGCGGCATCATCCCACTCGGCTTGCATGGCGGTGACTTCCTCCTCCAGTTTGACCGAGGCGACCTCTGCGTCATGGCGCACCTTGTCGAGTTGCGCCTTCTGCTCATCCATGGTTGCAACGATCTTATCACACTCGGCCTGGTCTGTTTCAACGTCTCTCATCAGTTCCAGGATCTGTGTTTCCAACTTGGAGTTGTCCGCCTTGTTGGTGTTGAGAAGGGTTAGCAGAGAGGCGTATTCTTTGTTGGTCTTGGCGCCGTTCAGCGCCGCACGCAGCTTGGCAATCTCGGCGTCACGGCTCCTGAGTTCGAGTTCCAGACGATCGCTTTGCAGTTTGGTCAGCTGAACCTCTTCCTTTTTGGCTTCCAACGCGTTTTGTTCCGTTCGTATCCGGTTCTCTTGCACAACCACGCTGCGTCGGCATCGGGCCAGTTTGGCCTTGGCGGCCCGTAAGCGACTTTCCACGCTCTGAAGCTTCGTCAACCCACTTAGTAAAGAACTCATCTGTGATCCTTATGACCCACTTCTGTCTGTCTCCGGGCAACACGCCGCTCGATGCCGGGCCACGTTTCCAGACGAAACCTCGCATTATGCGTATAAATCGGTATCGCTGCAAGCTCTATTTCCGGTCCTTTTTTCCCAACGCCCCTTGAAACGGAGCTGTCTCGCGAGCGCCCACTCGTGTGGAGAGGGATGTTTTGCTTGAGAGGGTGTCTGAGATTCGCAGCGACAAATGCAAAGTATATGGGCGTTTATGTCGATATCAACTTAGGGCTCAAGGAGTCTAGGCTCTGTCTGAAGTCCCCGTTTTTCGACTCCGAGGGGAAGCTAGATCGAGTTTTCAGATCAAGCCTCAGGTGGGCAAGGTGAACTTTTTGACCAGAGGAGCAATATAAACGCCTATGATCGTGATAGGGAGAAAAGTTGATTGGATTCAGCTATTTACAGGGTGGTGGGATGGATTATAATTGGCGTGTGATTCTACTATGGACCAGACAAACGCAATAATAGCGACATTTAGGATGCTGAGGTAACGAAATGTTTGAGCGCTTTACAGATAGGGCCCGCAAGGTCATGGCGTTGGCGAATCAGGAGGCACAGCGATTCAACCATGAGTATATTGGGACTGAGCACATTCTCTTGGGCTTGGTCAAGGAGGGCAGCGGGGTGGGCGCCACGGTTCTTAAGAATCTGGACGTCGACATCAAGAAGCTTAGGTTGGAGATTGAAAAGCTGGTTAAGAGTGGTCCTGACATGGTTACCATGGGGAAATTGCCACAAACCCCCAGAGCCAAAAAGGTAGTCGAATACGCGATTGAAGAGGCCCGTGCATTAAATCACAATTATGTAGGCACTGAGCACATCCTCTTGGGGCTTTTGCGAGAGAGCGAAGGCATCGCCGCGCAGGTGCTCATGAATTTGGGACTCAAACTGGAAGAGGTCCGCCAGGAGGTGCTGAACCTTCTGGGAGCAGGTGTTGATGATACCCCCACGAATCTGGGCATGAAAATGGGAAGTGGCAGCACCCGAAGCAAGACGAAGAGCAAGACCCCGGCCCTCGACAGTTTCGGCCGAGACCTCACCCAACTGGCCATTGAGGGCGAATTGGACCCGGTGATTGGGCGTGCCAGAGAAATTGAGCGGCTCATTCAAATTCTCTGTCGTCGTACCAAAAACAATCCTGTGCTCTTGGGAGAGGCGGGCGTGGGCAAGACCGCCATCGTCGAAGGCCTCAGTCAAAAGATCATCAACAAGGAGATCCCCGAGCTCTTGAAGGACAAACGTGTCGTGGTCTTGGATCTGGCCATGATGGTCGCGGGCACCAAGTATCGAGGACAGTTTGAGGAGCGGATCAAGGCGGTCATCAACGAGGTCAAGCGAGCGGGCAATGTCATCCTCTTTATCGACGAGTTGCACACACTGGTCGGCGCCGGAGGCGCCGAGGGCGCCATTGATGCGGCCAACGTGCTCAAGCCGGCATTGGCCCGGGGCGAGGTCCAGTGCGTCGGTGCCACCACTCTGGATGAATACAGAAAATACATCGAAAAGGATGGCGCCCTGGAAAGGCGCTTCCAGACCATCATTGTTGAACCCCCCTCGAAAGAGGAAGCCTTGGATATCCTCCGCGGCCTGCAGGATCGCTACGAGGCCCATCATCGCGTGAACTTCACCGAGGAGGCTCTATTCCAGGCCGTCGAGTTGTCGACGCGCTACATTGCCGGCAGGTGTCTTCCCGACAAGGCTATTGATGTCATGGACGAGGCCGGGGCGCGGGTGCGGCTCAAGAACATGACGCCGCCCCCGGACTTGACCAAGCTCGAGGGCAAGGTCGAGAAGCTGCAGCGGGAAAAAGATGAAGCCGTTCGCAATGCAGACTACGAGCGCGCCGCGTCTCTGCGGGATGAGGCTCAGCAACTCTCAGAAGAAAAGAATGAGCTGCACAAGAAGTGGTATGAGGAAAATCGGGAATCCACCGGCGTCGTCGACGTAGAGGTCATCGCCGAAGTGGTCAGCAATATGACCGGCGTGCCCTTGACACGCCTGGAGAAGAAAGAGACCCAGCGCCTGCTGGAATTGGAGTCGGAATTACACAAAACGGTCGTGTCGCAGGATGAGGCGATTCACGCCGTGTCCAAGGCCGTGCGTCGCAGCCGCAGCGGCATGAAGGATCCGAATCGTCCCATGGGCTGCTTCATCTTCCTCGGTCCCAGTGGCGTCGGCAAGACCCTATTGGCCAAGGCCTTGGCGGAGTTCCTGTTTAATGACAAAAATGCCCTCGTGCGGATCGACATGAGTGAGTTTATGGAGAAGCACAACATCAGTCGGCTGGTGGGAGCGCCTCCCGGATACGTGGGGTACGAAGAGGGCGGGCAACTCACCGAGCGGATTCGCCGTCGTCCCTACGCGGTGGTGTTGCTGGACGAAATCGAAAAGGCGCATTCCGATATCTACAATATGCTCCTGCAGATCATGGACGAAGGCCACCTGACCGACAGTTTCGGTCGCAGCATCGATTTCAAGAATGTCATCCTCATCATGACCAGTAACATCGGCGCCGAGCTGATCAAGAATCAGGGCGGTTTCGGCTTTGGCAAGAAGGGTCCCGAGTCCGACTTCGACAGGATGAAGGAGGTTTTGAACAAGGAAGTGGAACGTCACTTCCGACCCGAGTTCCTCAACCGGCTGGACGCGACCATCGTCTTTCGGCCCTTGACCCGGGAAAACCTGACCGACATTGTCGAGTATGAATTGGCCAAGGTCTTCAAGCGCCTCACGGAGCACGGTCTGCATCTGGAACTCACGGATCAGGCCAAGGAGTTTCTCATCGACAAGGGCTACAACCCCGAGTTCGGCGCCCGACCCCTGCGAAGGGCCATCGAGAACTACATCGAAGATCCGCTCTCCGAGTCCTTCCTGGCCGGACATTTCAAAGAGAAGAATTTCGTCAAGATCGACGTCAAGGATGAGGACAGCCTCAAGTTTGACGGCGAGCAACTCGACAAGCCTGAAGAAGAAGCCGCCGAAGCCCCGGTGGCGGGGGCACAGTAGACTGCTGTGCCAACCGGACAACGAGTCATGAGGCCCGAATCGGTTGATTCGGGCCTTTTTTTGTCGGAGGGTTTTAGGCGAAAGGTAACTACTCCTTCTTCTTACGCCCACCAAAGAGGGCCTTGAGACCTTTCTGGAGACTGTCCTGCAGATTGCCATTGCCCGTGTCGATGATCGCCTTGATCTCTTCGGGGACCTTGTGGCCGAGATTCTTGTCGATGACTCGCTTGAGTTCATCCGCGGCTTTTTGTTTGCCCAGGTCCAACAGCTTGGCCTGCAAGGTCTCCTGAAGGGCCTTGCTGTCGAATACCAATCGGGGGGCGGTAATCGGGCCGACCAGGCGTAGGCTGAGCTCCAGATCGTCGATCTGCTCGAAGAGGTCGTTGGCGGTCTTGGCATCGAGACCCAGGAACCCCCGTCTGCCCGTGCTAGCCTGTAGGCCGGAGAGCGTCGTGCCAATCGTCAGATCGACGCGATCTCGATTGAGAAAGCCCGTGATCGTGCCGGAGGCCTTCCCCTGCTGAAAGGTCAGGTCGTTATCCCGCTTGAGGCCCTGTTGCAGCTTGGCCAGATCGATCGCCGTGAATGCTCCGGTCACCCTCCCGGCGGTCTCTTCCTCCTCAAAATGCAGCGTCAGTTGGAGTCTAGGTCCCTGCTGGGACTGCAGTTCAAACGCAATGGGCAGCTTGGCCGCCATCGGCGCGTCGTTCAGATTTGTGATGGTGATGTCACTGAGACCGAATTGGGGATCGTTCAGTTGCACCTGATCGAGCAGGATTCGTTTCACCAGCACCCGCACCTTCGGGAGCGTATCCACGCGGGCTGCAAGGTAGCTTAGGTAGGAAGGCGGCGGCTCAGGCGGCAGTAGCTCCTTCTCCTCGCTGTCGGGCAGCCAGGGGCGGATCTTCTCGATCCAGGCCTTGATCTTCTTGGCGTTTTCGAAATAGCCCTCCAGCTTGTCGAGGTCATTGGCGTCGATACCGACCCCCGTCCCTGCCGAAGCGCCGTCCGACTCGCCGCCCTGCGAATCCGGCTTGGCGACGAGTGACCCGGGTGACTGTCGGGGCTGGTCAAATCGCAGGCCCGAAACGCGGACCTCCTCCATTACCAGCTTGCCCAGGGACATCTGATAGACATTGGCCTGCGAACTTAGTTCCGCGATTTGCAGCTTGTTCTGTTGTAGGTTGTCGGTATCGGTCAGGGCGAGACCCCTCAAGGCTACTTTACCCGTCAGGAGCGAGAGACTCAATGCTCCCAGGTCCACCGTGGCCCCATTGACCCGGGTCAGTCGGTCCGCCGCTTTGGTGCGGATCCTGTCCTTCAGGAAAGTCGCGCCCAGCCCGAAGCAGAGCAGCAGGATCACTGCCAGGATCACACCACCGGTCCGCAACGGTTTCGTCTTTGCCGCCAATGCTTTCGCGGCATCGCTGGCTCGTTTACCCACCACAATGCGATCGAGAAGCCGGACCCAGCCCTGGTTTTGCCAGGCTTCGAATTTTGCAGATTTGCCCTGCAGCTTGAGCCAGGTCTTCCTAAAGCCGAGTACGGAAAAGCCCATCACAGATCCTAACACCAGCCCGCTCACCGGTCCCACTAATAGCGTGCCGACCAGGGCCGGTCGACTGAAATCCGTGATCGCCACCACGGGAATGAGGCGGTTGATGTCCAGCAGCCAATCCGCTTGTTCCATCACCATGAGCCCTAGATGGTAGAGCAGTGGCGCAGCGGCCAGCGAGGCGGCCTTGCCGATGCCGACAGACAGAATGAACATGCCGACGGGGAGATTGAGCAGAACCAGGAGGACCGCTAAGCAGGCATGGATACCGTAGAACCCCGGCGTCAGTCCAAACCAGAAACCCAAGCCCACTGCCAGGCCGGCCAGCACCGGCGAGACCTGTCCCCGGAGCACGGCGACGATCTTTCGTATTTTTCTGAAGAGCATGATGAGACTCCTGATAGGGTCGGTAGAATTGTAAAATGTCCGTTGCTAGATTGTATGATTCGAGGGGGCATGTGCCTAGGGGATTATTGCGAGGTGCGCGCCGATGCCATGCGACGTTCAGCGGCAAGGCTTGCCGCGGGATTGACACCGGCTACAATAGACACTCATAGGTATAGCAGCAGGTCGACTGCAACGAGAACTTCGATGAAGCTGAAATTCAACAAACGCATCTTGCGGGTTCCAGTTCTCTCGTTGAGGATGGCCACGATCTCCACATGCCTATTAATAACAGCGACCCTTCTGGCGGCTCCCACCCTTGTCACCGCCTCCATCAACCGTCCCCCAGAGGACGAAATCATCTATTTCATCATGCCCGACCGATTCCTGGATGGAGACCCCACCAACAACTTTGGCGGCGATGAGCGGCAAGGCTTTACCCGAGAAGATGTCCTGAGGCATGGCTACCTCCCCACCCATAAGGGCTATTATCACGGCGGCGACTTGCGCGGCGTCATGATGGCCCTGCCCTATCTGCAGGATCTCGGTGTCACGGCCATCTGGCTGGCACCGATCTTCAAGAACCAAACGGTGCAGCCCGACCGCTCCAGCCTCTACGGGCATTCGGCCGCCTATCATGGCTATTGGATCCTGGATTTCCTCAACGTGGATCCGCATCTCGGCACCAATGATGAATTCCGGGAACTGGTTCGCCAGGCCCATACGCGGGACATGAAGGTCTACCTCGATATCGTCACCAATCACACGGCCGATGTGATTCGTCTGAGGCCGTGGCCACAGCGGAGCTATGAGGGCAGGGGAGGTTACGTCTCCAAATCCCTCATGCCCTATCGCGACAGCCAGGGAGAGCCCTTTGACGATGCCGCCTTTGCCTATGACGGCCGTACTCAGAGACCCTTCCCACGCATGACGGACGAGGGCTTTCCCTACCAGGCGGTTGTGCTGTCGCAGGACACAGCCGCGAAACATCCCGACTGGCTGAACGATCCTCAGTACTATCACAATCGTGGAAACTCGCGTTTCGCTGATGAGAGTTCGCTCTACGGCGATTTCTTCGGCTTGGATGATCTATTCACCGAGCGCCCCGAGGTGGTGCGGGGCATGATCGCCATCTATCGGCATTGGATCGAAGCGTATCACGTGGACGGTTTCCGCATCGACACGACGCGCCACGTCAATGTCGAGTTCTGGCAGGCCTTCGCCCCGGCCATGCAGCAGGCGGCCAAAGACAGCGGCATCGAGCATTTCATTGCCTTCGGTGAGGTGGCGGACCGGCGACCGGAGGTGCTCAGTTACTTCACGACCCAGGCTCGACTACAGAGCGTCTTGGATTTTGGCTTTCAAAAGGTGGCGCGTGCCTTTGCCTCCGCGAGCGGATCCTCCGATCGGCTTCGGGCCTTCTTTGCGCTGGACGACTACCATACCGATGCCGATAGCGACGCCTATTGCCTGCCCACCTTCCTGGGGAACCATGACATGGGGCGTTTCGGCCGTTTCCTTCTACAAGACAACCCCGACGCCTCGGACGAGGAACTCGTCGCCCGCTCGATCCTGGCCCATGCCCTGATGTTTTTCGCCCGGGGCACACCCGTGATCTACTATGGCGACGAACAGGGCTTTACCGGCGACGGGGGGGACAAGGACGCGCGCGAGGACATGTTCGCCAGCCAGGTGGCGGTCTACAATGACAATCGCCTCATCGGGACGCACCGCAGCACGGCCGAGTTGAATTTCGATCCGTCCCATCCCCTCTACCGGGCGTTTCAACGTCTGGCCAAGGTCTACCGCAAACATGCCGGTCTGCGGCGAGGCGCTCAGTTTCATCGTTTCAGTTCCGAAGGGCCGGGTCTCTATGCCTTCTCCAGGATCGATGCCAAGGACAAGGTGGAATATGTCGTCGCCTTCAACAACAGCGGCGGAGGCCGGCCTACGGAGGCCCTTGTCCCTACCTTTTGTCCCGGGGGCGCGTTTGATCTCATCTTCAGTCAACCTGCAGGATCGAGGGATTCCATTGTTGCCGACGACGAGGGGCGATTGCCTCTGCGGCTGGCGCCTTTCGGCGTGGCGGTGTACCGGGCAGTGGATGCGTTGAAGGCGCCTGGTGCATTACCCAAGCTGGTGATTGCCGTTCCAGCGGCGGGTGAAACCCTCCTCGCCAGCCAACGCTATGAGTCGGGATATCCAATGCCCGCTCGCATAGAGATACGCGCAGAACTTGACCGTCCCCTGTTTGGCAGGGTCCTGTTTCAAGTGAGTGTTGATGATTCTGACTACCGGCTCTTGGGCATAGACCGGTCGCCCCCCTATAGGCTCTTCCTGGATCCGTCGCAGTTTCCCGAGGGCAGCCGAATCAGCATTCAAGCCACGTTCGAAGACAGCTTTGGCGAGTCTTGCAGGGCCAGCGTTGAAGGATTGCGGGTCCGCGCGGCCTTGCCTTGACGAATAGAGTACACCACAGAGGACACAGAGGTCACAGCTCGGCCTTTGGCGGGTACCAAAAAGCTTAACTCTCGCGGAGATCGCAGAGACCGCCGAAAGAAGATCCACATTTGCTTAGATCTCTGCGTGCTCTACGATCTCTGCGAGAGATTATTTAACTGCGGATGATCAAAGAGATGGGAAACCAGATGCCTCATTACCTGGACAGAATTTCAAGTTCTTGCGAGCTTGTTGCACAGAGACTCACTGCTTTGCAGACAGTTTTCTCCGTGCCTCTGCGGCTCCGTGAGGCCAATTTTCGGGTCCGGCCAGAGGCCGGGTCAGCCGCAGTTGTTTACGGTGGTCTACGTCTGCTTCTCTCCCCGTCATCCTAGATTTTCATAGCCACCCCCAGCCGGCCCGAGTATAGTGTTGGTCAGGAGAACGACAACGCACGGTGCTGCTTTTTGTGGCGTTTTGTCGTACTCGTACTCAGCGCAGCGGTACTCGTACTCGGCTTTTTCACGACGACAGCTAAAGGATTGACGCTCCATGCCAGATAAGGGATTTGTTCACCTGCACTTACACACCATGTATTCCCTGCTCGACGGGGCCATTGCGCCGACGAAACTCTTCGACCGCTGCAAGGAGTTGGGCATGGATACGGTGGCGGTGACCGACCATGGCAATATGTTCGGGGCGGTGGATTTCTACTGCCGGGCCAAAGCCGCGGGGATCAAGCCCATCATCGGCTGCGAGGCCTACGTGGCGCCGCGGAGCCGTCTTGAAAAGTCGAGTTCGGGGATCAAGAAGACGGCCTACCACCTAGTCCTGCTAGCGGAGACGATCGAGGGCTATCACAACCTGATCAAGCTGATCAGCATCGGTTATACGGAGGGGTTCTACTACCGACCTCGCATCGACAAGGAGATTCTGGCGGACCTTAGCCAGGGGATCATTGCCACCTCGGCCTGTATTGCCGGAGAGATCCCCGCGGCCTTCCGGCACGGCGAGGACGACAAGGCCTATGAACTCCTGGAGCACTATGTGAAGATCTTCGGGCCCGATCACTTCTTCATCGAGATCCAGAGGCACGAGGGCGATGTGCCCGATGTGAACGAGCAGTTGATCGACGCGGCGCAGCGATATGGCCTGGGCCTGGTGGCGAGCAATGATGTGCATTTTCTGGAGGTGGGGGACTACCACGCCCATGACTGTCTGACCTGTATCAGCACCGGCAAGAACGTGGACGACGAAAACCGCATGAAGTATCCGCCCAATGTCTTCCTGAAGGGGCCGGATGAGATGCGGGCCCTCTTTGCCGATCATCCGGACGCGTTGGACAACACGCTGGCCATCGCCAATCGCTGCCATGTGGAGATCGACTTGTCGACCCAACATGCCCCCCGCTACCAGCCCCCCGATGAGATGACGCCGGAGGACTATCTGACCAAGCTGGTCTATGAGGGGGCGAAGCGGCTCTACGGTGAGATGACACCGGAGGTGGAGGAGCGGATCAAACATGAACTCAATGTGATCGAAGGGAAGGGCTTTTCCAGTTATTTCCTGATCGTCTGGGATTTTTGTCGCTATGCCCGAGAGCGTGACATCCCGGTGGGGGCGCGGGGAAGCGGCGTGGGGACGATTGTCGGCTATGCCCTGGGCATGTGTGACGTCGATCCCATCAAGTACGATCTGCTCTTCGAGCGCTTCATGGATCCCGAACGCAACGAGATGCCGGATATCGATATCGATATCTGTCAATCCAATCGTCAAAACGTGCTGGACTACGTGCGTCAGAAATATGGTCAGGTGGCCCAGATCATCACCTTCGGGACCATGAAGGCCAGGGCGGTGATTCGGGATGTCTGCCGCGTCAAGGGCATCCCGCTGGATCAGGCGGATAGGTTGGCCAAGCTGGTCCCGGCCGACCTGGGCATGACGCTCGACAAGGCCCTGGAGGTGGAGCCGGAACTGAGGCAACTCTGTGAGCAGGACCCGAAGATCCAATCCGTCATTGAGGTGGGGCGCAAACTGGAGGGCCTGACCCGTCACAGTTCGGTTCATGCGGCGGGGGTGGTGATAGCGGATTGTCCCCTGGTCGATCATGTGCCACTTTATAAGGCGCCGGGTTCGGACGATCTGATTACTCAGTATGAAGGGCCGTTGGTGGAGAAGGTCGGCCTGTTGAAGATGGACTTTCTGGGGCTCAAGACCCTGAGCGTGATCCGGCGTTCGCGGGAGCTGATCCGCGAGAATCATGGCGTGGATATCGATGTGGAGAAGATCGACCATGACGATCCGGAGACCTTCGAGATCTTCTGCGCGGGCCGGACCAAGGGGGTGTTTCAGTTCGAGTCGGAGGGCATGCAGAACCTGCTGATCAAGATGCGGCCCGACCGTATCGAGGATCTGATTGCGGCCAATGCGCTCTATCGGCCGGGCCCGATGGTCTTGATCCCCGACTATATTGCGCGGAAACACGGCGCGACATGGGAGTTGCCCCATGAGATCATGACCGATGTCCTGGGCGAGACCTATGGGATCATGATCTATCAGGAACAGGTGATGCGGATCTGCAATCGTCTGGGCGACATCCCCCTGCGCGAGGCCTACAAACTGATCAAGGCGATCAGCAAGAAGGATACCAGTCTCATCGCGAAGGAACGGGAACGCTTCATGAAGGGCTGTATGAGCAAGGGCCTGACCGAAGCGCAGGGCACGGAGGTTTGGGAGATCATCGAGCGTTTCGCGGGCTACGGCTTCAACAAGAGTCACTCGACCCGCTATGCCTTTATCGCCTACCAGACGGCCTATCTGAAGGCCCATTACCCGGTGGAGTTTATGGCGGCCCTGCTGACCTATGATTGCGATGTCACGGAGAAGGTGGTGGACTATATCACCGAGTGCAAGACGGACCTCAAGATCGACATCTTGCCGCCCGACGTGAATGAGAGCGGGGCGCTGTTTACTCCCATCTACCAAGAGAATGCCCAGGGCGAACGGGAGGGGGCGATCCGCTTCGGTCTGGCCGGCGTCAAAGGCGTGGGTGAGAAGGCGGTGGAACGGATCATCGCCGCGCGAGAGGAGGTGGGCCGTTTTAGAGATCTCTATCACTTCTGCGAGACGGTCGACTCGCGGGCAGCCAACAAGCAGGTGATCGAAGCGCTGATCAAGGCCGGCGCCTTCGATCATCTCGGTGGCAATCGGAACCAGATGGTCACCGGCCTGGAGGCGGCTATTCGTTGCGGAGCCAGCCTGCAGTCGGACCGGCAGAGGGGGCAAATGAATCTCTTCGGTCAGATGGCCGAGCAGGAAGAAGAGGAAGTACGCCTGCCCGATGTGCCTCCCTGGCCGGAGGCGCAGTTGCTGGCCTATGAGAAGGCCGTGTTGGGCTTCTACGTCACCAGCAATCCCTTGAGTCATCATGCCGAATTGATAGATGTCTATTCCCATGCCAACACGGCCGAACTGGCAAATATCCAACAGGACCGAGAGATCGTGATCGGCGGCATGATCACCAAGATCCGCTTCAATACGATCAAGAAGGGACGCAATGCCGGCCAGAAGATGGCCGTGTTTTCATTGGAGGACCTGCAGGGGTCTGTCGATGTGGTGGTTTTCCCCGGTGAGTTGCAAAAGTATGGTTCGCTCATTGAGACGGACCAGATCGTCTTTGTGAGGGCCAAGGTGGATCAGTCGCGGGAACGTCCCAACCTCCTCACCGATGAACTGATCCGAATGGATGAGGCCACCGAAAAGCTCGCCGCCCGCGTGGCCATTAAATTGGAGGCGGGCACCATTACCGAGGATCGCATCAGCGAGATACGGAGCCTGTGCGAGACCCATAGAGGCAAGAGTCCGCTGCTGGTGGCGATTCACACCAAGAAGGGCAGGGTCTATGCCAATGCGGACAAGCGTCTGAGTGTGAATCCCAGTGTTGATTTCTGCAAGAAGATGAAGCACTTGATTGGCCAAGAGAACGTCGTACTCACCAAGTAGGAGCCATATGGGCGGCAAGCTAATCGTGTTGGATGGTCCGGACGGCTGCGGCAAGAGCACGCAGGTAAGAATGCTGTGCCAGTGGCTGCTCGACCAGGGCACTGATGCCATCGCCCTGCGGGATCCGGGCGACACGGAGATCGGCGAGCGGATTCGCAAGATTCTCCTCAGTGGCAGTTCCCGGGATATGGACACCATGACCGAGTTGCTGCTCTACATGGCCTGCCGGGCGCAGCTTTGGTCCCAGCGGATCAAGCCGGCCCTGCAGGCAGGGCGCTGGGTCGTCATGGATCGCTGGGTGTCCAGCACCTGTGCCTACCAGGGCCATGCCGGCGGCTATGGCATCGACCGTGTGCTGGCCATCGCCGAGAACGCGCTGGAACGTGTCTGGCCCGATTTGACCGTGATCCTGGATGTGGGCGTGGAAGTCGCGGCGGGACGGATGGGGGAGGACCTCGATCGCATTGAGCAGCGGGGAGAGGATTACCATCAGAAGGTCCAGGAAGGGTTTCTGCGTCTGGCGGAGACGAATTCGGGTTTCGTGGTGGTCGATGCCCGCGTAAGTGTCGAGGCCGTCCATGAGCACGTGGTGCGCGAGATCGATGTGCTTTGCTAGGCTGCTATGTCTTTTCGTGAGATCTTCTGTCAAGACAAACCGATTGCCCTGCTAGCGCAGGCCTTTGCCTTGGACCGCGTGGCACACGCCACCATTTTTTCGGGAATGGAGGGTGTGGGGAAGTTCAAAACGGCAAGCGAGTGGGCCAGGCTCTTGCTCTGTCACGAGCCCCGAGCCCCTGCGGTGCAAGGTCCAAACGAAAGCTGCGGTCGCTGCGCGTCCTGTTGTGCCTGGGAGGGCGGGACGCACCCCGACTTTCACCACGTGTACAAGGAGTTGCGTCAGTTCACCGCGGATGGCAAAGGCAAGCCCGCGCCGGTGGATCTGCCCATTGACGTGATCCGTGAGTTCCTCATCGAGCGGGTCGCCAGCCGACCCACACTCTCCGCCAGGAAGATCTTTGTGGTTGACGAGGCGGAGAAACTTAATACCTCCTCGCAGAACGCCCTGCTCAAGGTACTGGAAGAGCCGCCCGGCTATTGCTGTATCATTCTGTTGTGTACCCGCTTGGAAAAACTGCTGCCGACGATCAAATCTCGGACACAGGTCGTTCGCTTTGGCCCGATCGATGAGGCCCGGGTGGTGGACCACCTACGGCGGAAAGGCCTGGAGGATTTCAAGGCTCTTTTCTTCGCTCGCCTTGCGCAGGGAAGTCTGGGGCTGGCCGATCAGTGGGGCGCTCTGGAAGCTGCGGAGGGCCGGCTCTATGACACCAAACGGCGGATCGTGGCGGGCATGGCCAGGCTGCAACTCGCCGACACACTCGATTTCGCCGGTCAATTGCTTGACGATGCCAAGGCCCTGTCGGAGAGTTGGGCCGGTCTGGGGGGGCTGACCAGTCGAGCGGATCTGAATCGACGGAGCCAGAAAACGATTGTGCGGATCCTGGTCTCTTCTCTGGACGATGTCATGAAGTTGCCTTTGGGGCTCGACCGGCGGCCGGTGAATGCGGACCAATGGGATTGTATCGAGGCCCTCGCATGCCGCATCGGGCCTGAACAGGCGGCGGCGCGGATTGTAGACGGCTATGAGTCGATGCAATGGATCGAAGCGGGCGTAAACGATCGGCTCAATCTTGAGCGACTCCTTCTGAAGATTGTGAAGGGGATGTAGGCTCTGTCTGAAAACCCGACCTGGCTTCGAGCGGCCCTTTTTCCGCCTGGCTGCATCCGGCTGCATCGACGATAGAACAAACATCGCCTGCTTCGCCGCCTTTGCCGGGCGAAAAAATTGCTCGCTCTCGGGCCGAAGGACGGGGTTCCAGAAAGGGCCTAGTTCTGGTATACTCCACCGTCATCGAAATTAGGGACTAGAAACCGAATCATTAAATCAGGTGATAATATGCCGGAAAGTATAGCCACGATATCAGCGACAAGCGGCGCTAAGAAGCAGATGTACGTAAGAATAGGCCGTATGCATAAAACGGGATATTTTGATCACAGCGAGTCGGAAATTCCCAAGATAGACACCAGCGTTATTGTCAAGACTCAGAAGGGGCTGCAGCTCGGGTCCATTGTCGGCACCAGCACTTCCTATTCGGGAGGCAAGTGTAATTGCAGCTGCGGAAAGGCCAACGATTACTACGAGGCCTCGGACACCACGACCAGGGTAGAGACCTTGGGGAAGTTTGTCCGCTTCGCGACCCCTGAAGACTTGCGGGAGGAAGCCCACCTCAAGAATATGGCGAAAGATGAAATCCGGACCTCTCAGCGCATTGCGAAGGGCATGGGGCTAAGCATGAAGATCGTGGACGCCGAACATATCATTGGCGGCGAGCGCATCATTTTTTACTTTATGGCCGAGTCCCGCGTCGATTTTCGAGAACTGGTCAAGAAGCTGTCCTACGAGTTCCAGACGCGGATTGAAATGCATCAGGTCGGTGCCCGAGATGAGGCCCGGATTGTAGGAGATATCGCCAGTTGTGGCCAAGAGCAGTGCTGCAAGCGATTTCTCAAGGATCTCAATCCTGTCACCATGAGGATGGCCAAGACGCAGAAGGCGAGTCTGGCGAAGGATAGGCTTCTGGGCATGTGTGGGCGAATCAAGTGTTGTTTTCGTTTTGAAGACAAAACCTATACGGAGCTTCAGAAGAGCCTACCCCGCAACAACAGTCGCGTCATGACCCCGGACGGCCCCGGCAAGGTCCTTGAGACCCAGGCGCTGACCCAGCTTGCCATAGTGCTCTTGGACAATGGTGAACGCGTCCCCTGGGGCGTTGAACACCTCTCACCAGCACCCGATCTACCCGCCGTTGCTGCCCCGCCCGTCCTGAGCCCGTCGAGGGACCCGTCCCGAGCGGGAAATCCGACTCGCGGCGGCCAGACGGACAGGACAGATCGTGGCGACAGATCAAGTGCCCCGAGTCGCGGAAGAAGGCAGGCCAGAGGCGGTCGATCGGACAGAAAGGCTCCGGGGCACAGGGGCGATTCCGCTCCCCAAGGCACCCGGCCCAGTGGGACGACACGGGAAGGGAAGGCGCAGCGAGACTCTGACTCCCAGCCGCTCGGTGGGTCGCCCGGGGATGTGTCCGGCGATCCGCAAGGGAGCCCATGACCCGAAAGATCGTTGTTACGTCGGCATTGCCTTACGCGAACGGTCCCATCCATATCGGTCACTTGGTAGAGTATATCCAGACCGATATTTGGGTTCGTTTTCACAAGCTCTGTGGTCATGAGTGTCTCTATTTCTGTGCAGACGATACCCACGGTACGCCTGTGATGCTGAGTGCTCGGGCTGCCGGGATCCCCCCGGAGCAGCTTATCGAGAAGGTGCACAGAGAGCATGTGCAGGATTTTGAACGCTTTCACGTGGCATTTGACAATTACTACTCAACCCACTCCCCCGAGAATCAGCACTTCAGTGAACTGATTTTCAAGCGTCTCGATGAGGCGGGCTCCATTGTCAAACGGCAGGTCGAACAGGCCTTCTGTGAGACCTGCAACATGGCCCTGCCGGACCGCTACGTCAAAGGGACCTGCCCCCGCTGTAAGGCAGAAGATCAATACGGCGATTCCTGCGAGGTCTGCAGTGCGACCTATCGTCCCACCGATATGGTCAATCCCACCTGCGCCACCTGCCGGGCCGTGCCGGTGCTCAGAAGCTCAGAGCACTACTTCTTCAAGCTGGCGGACTACGAGGAACGGCTCAAGGTGTTGATCGGGCAGGGGTATACGCAGCCCTCGGTTGCAAACAAGCTGCAGGAGTGGTTTGATGCCGGCCTGAAGGATTGGGACATTTCCCGGGACGGTCCGTACTTTGGTTTTAAGATTCCCGGCGAGTCGGACAAGTATTTTTACGTGTGGCTAGACGCTCCGATTGGCTACATAGCCTCCGCCAAGAACTACTGCGATCGAGAGGGGCTTGACTTCAATCGCCTCTGGCCTGGGGAGCATGCTTCCCCCAGTGACAGCGATGAATATGAACTCTACCACTTCATCGGTAAGGACATCGTGTACTTCCACGCTCTCTTTTGGCCGGCCATGCTGCAGGGTGCCGGCTTCAAGACGGCAAAGAAACTCTTTGTGCATGGCTTCCTAACCGTGAACGGCGAGAAGATGAGTAAGTCGCGTGGTACCTTTGTGACGGCGGCGACCTTTGCCGAGCATCTCGATACGGAATACCTGCGTTACTACTATGCGAGTAAACTCAACGACAGCGTGCACGATCTGGACCTGAGCATCGAAGATTTTGTCAACAAGGTCAACTCCGATCTCGTAGGCAAGTTTGCCAATCTGGCATCGCGATCGGGACCCATGTTGACGAAAAAGCTGGAAGGGCGGCTCGGGGAACTTGACGCGGACGGCCGGGCCCTGATCGATCGGATGGTGGCGGAGAGGTCCCAGATTGTCCAGGCGTATGAAGCACTCAAGTATGGCGCAGTCGTTCGCCACATCGTGGCCTTGGCGGATGAGGCCAATCGATACGTCGAGTCGAAGAGACCGTGGGACACCCTCAAGACCGATCCCGAACTCACCCGCGTGACACTGACTGCGGTCATCAATGCGGTGCGGGTATTGGCTGTCTACCTGAAACCCATACTGCCGGTGTATGCTCGGAAAGTGGAACGGTTTCTGGGCTTGAGCGAACTCACCATGGCAGATCTCGATAGTGTCTTGGAAAATCACAGTATCAATCCCTTTGAACACCTCTTCAAAAGAGTCGAAGCGAAACAGGTCAAAAAAATGATTGAATCGAGCAAAGAACCTGAGACGAGTGGATCGAGTGGCGATTCGTCGAACGACACCCCATCCTTTAAAGAACAATGTGACATGAGTGATTTTGGTAAGATAGACCTGCGCGTCGCGGCCATCAAGGAGGCGGATACCGTGGAGGGGGCGGACAAACTCCTTCGGTTGACATTGGACGTCGGGCGTGTCGATCGTAACGTGTTGGCCGGCATTGCCTTGGCCTACAAACCCGAGGATCTGGTGGGCCGTAAGGTCGTCTATTTTTCCAATTTGAAGCCCAGGAAGATGCGATTTGGCGTCTCCGAGGGTATGGTCTTGGCCGCCGGTGGAGGCGGCAAAGAAGTCTATCTGCTGGAGCCCGACGACGGGGCGCAGCCGGGAGATGAGATTCGATGAATGACGGGGGCAACGGGCGTTCAGCTTGCGGTCCCATGGCGTCTGTCCGAGTATGGGTCCAATGAAAAAGACACCTGAAGAGATTGCAAGAGTGGAGGGCAGGTACACGCCGGGCGCTTTTCGATTCGTGTATGAGGGGCTGGGGTACACGGTGAAGGAGCTGCGTGACGAACCGGGGCATGTCGGTGGTTCGGTTCTGGCGGAAGGGTTGCGGCGGTTTGCGCTGGAACGCTGGGGAAAGATGGCCAAGTTCGTGCTGGCGAGTTAGGGCGTGACAACGACCCGTGACTTCGGCGAAATTGTCTATTCCCTGATCGAGCACGAATGGATGAGCGCTCAACCGGACGACACCATCGAGGACTTCCAGGATGTCTACAGTTTTCACGTGGCCTTCGTGGATGGGTTCGAGTTTTAGGGCGTGCAAGACAATACGTTAGGGATCGGCAAGAAATAAGTTGGGCAAGATGGGGTGCAATTGGGCGTTCAAAAGTCCAAGTTATTTCTTGACGTTCCCTTATTGTTGTGCGGGTCCTTGGGGATGCTGACTGAGCACTCCATCCGCTAGACGGTCAACTCTTGAGCACCGCAATGACCACGTGCGAGTGCTTCTGCATCACGCCGTCGCGACCTGTCCACCGCCCACCCGGACCCGCACCCCAGCTGTAAACGGCCCAATCGGCGGACCGCGGGAGTTGTTTGCGCAGGAAGGTGGCCACGGCCGCTGCCCGGTGGGCGGAGAGCAGGAACCGGTCCCGATCCGATCCCGTCGTATCGCCCAGTGCCAGGACGTAGACAATGGTGTTCTTGGGAATGGCCGTTTGTTGTAGGTTTAACGCGAAGTCACGAATCTCGGCTTGCGCCGGCGTACCCAGAGCGGCGCTTGCCTGGAGGAAACGAATAGGGACCGTCGCGAAGGTGGTCTGTCGAGCACTCAGTTGCGCGGGCAGGGTGGTCATCGTTTTCTCGATCTCTGCAAAGAGACGACGCAGTTTTTCACCCTCTTCGTCTACGGTGCGATCGGAGTCCTCCGCCTCTGCCACTTGGTAGCGAGTCTTAACGTCATCAAACCCGCCTGACATCCTGCCGCCGGTCATGAGACCCAGGCCGTAGTTGTCCATGGATCTGACGAAGGAATCACGTCCCTTGTTGAACAGCTCCGGGTCCTGCACGTCGGCTATGCTGAGCAACATCACAAAAAATGTCAGCAGTAGCGTGATCATGTCCGAGAATGTCACGATATAGGTCGGGACCTTGTCCGCAGGGTTCGGGGGTGCCTTTTTTTCTTTCTTCCAGCTCATTGGCAGATGTTTTTATCCAGAAGAACGATTTCCAGGAGTCGTCCGGTCTGGCTCTGTTTGAGGCGGGGCGGCAGGTTGCGATAGGGAACCGTACTCGTGCCACTAATGGCAAAGCGGTTCTGATCAAGTGGCCCCTCTTGGACCAGGAAGCTCACGGTGGACCAGGCACGGTTGAATCCCTGCGAACTCGGATGGTCTTGACTGCGCAATGGGTTTTCACTCACCACGATCTTGTTGGGATAGAACCTAAGGAATTTGGCGATGGTGGAGAGCACTTTTTTCCCGGAGTTGGAAAAGCGCGTGCCTTGCAGCTGAAAGACGTCTCCGGACGGAATCAGGAAGACCTTACGATCCTGAAAGTTGATCGCGACACTCTCTTTGACATGGCCATCGACTCTGCCATCCTCGGTCGGGCTTTCACTGCCTTGGGTGCGATCTGGTTGAAATATGATTTCGTTTCGCGTGAAGAGAGCATCCCGGCCGCGAGTCTCCGCCGTGCTGACCGAGGGGAGCGCGGTCGAGAGCGCGGTTGTCATCTTGCGAAAGGACTTGTCGTCGAAGGAGGAGAAAGTCAGCAGTAAGACGAAGAAGGTCAGCAGCAGTGTCATACAGTCACTGAAGGTGACCATCCATTTCGGTGCGCCCGGCGGACCATCCTCTTCATCGGCAGCCATTATGTCGTCGCCTTCATGTCTGTCCGGGCGCCTTGCGATACGAAGGCCTGAAGTTTATCTCTGACGATGGTGGGATTGTCGCCTTTGGCGATAGCGCAGACGCCTTCGGTAATCATCTCCATCACCACGCATTCCTCCTTGGAGTAGATGCCACATTTTCCCGCCAAGGGCGTGAAGACGAGATTCGCCATCAAAGCCCCATAAAAGGTGGTGAGCAGGGCGACCGCCATACCGCCGCCGATGTCATCGGGGGAGGAAAGATTTTGCAGCATCTGCACCAATCCGATCAGTGTCCCGATCATGCCGAAGGCCGGCGCGGAGGCGGCCATGAACTCGAGAATCGACTTTCCCGTGGCGTGCCGGTCACTCAGGTAGGAAATCTCCGGCTCGAGGAGGCTGCGAATCGTGTCCACGTCCTGACCGTCTACCAGCATCTGCATGCCCTTGACGAAGAAGGGATTGTCCAATTTGCTGATTTCAGGCTCCAGCGCCAGCGTGCCGTCCCGGCGGTTGATGGTGGCGAAGTTGATCATGTTTTGAATCACTGCCGTCTTGGAGGGCAGACTGGTAATCACGGTTTTCTTGATGATGGAAAAGGTGCTCAAGACCTGGGACAAGGAAAAGTGGATCAGCGAGGCGCACATCATGCCTCCCATCGTGATCGCAAAGGAGGGAACGTGCACGAAGGACTTTGCTCCACCCCCAATGATGATGGATCCCACGATAATAAAAAAACCGACCAGAATTCCAATGATGGTTCCGATATCCATGTGGCACCTTAATCCTCGACGCGTTCTGCTTCGCAACGATACAGGGCAACAGGCGGACGCATCCTGTCATCAATGCAACCCATGCAATCGCTCTGCTCTTATCGGCTGCAATGGGGGGAGATATGACTAGCAAACAAAAAAACATGGCGACGATTAGGGACGGGCGAGGCAGGTACGTCTGATAAACGTATCGAAGTAGGGCCAATGTGGAACCGTCGCGCCGCCGCGATTACCGGTCCCCGATCGGTCACTGCTCGAGTTGAATGAACTTTATTCTTCTGCCGAGGTCGGCAGCCAGTGCCGCTTTTTTGTCCTTGATCAGGGCATCAAAGAGTTTAGCCTGCGCTTTGGGCTGCATCATGTAGATATGAGCCGCCGCCTCATCTATACCGGGCCTCACCTGCGGATCTTGGCCCTCCGCTTGTTCGCTCATCGTGGAGATCCAGGTTGCTGCATAGTTGGCCTTCATCGTGCTCAAAACTCCCGCCATGACTTTGAGATTTGCGTTCTCCTCTTTTTTGACCCTTATTTTGGCTTCCTCCAGAGACTGTTTCTCTTTTTTCAAGTTGGTAAGCGCGTAGGCAATTTCGATCCGCATGTCATCGAGCCGCTGGAAGTCTTCTTGGGCGGCTTCACGCACCTCTGCAATCCGCTCTTCTTCCTTTCGCAGGTCCCTGGTCTTTTTCTCATACGCCTGCCGTTTGTCATTCATGTCGCGTATGACATCATTGAGTTCCTGCGTGAGTTTATTCTGCCTAGCCCGCCTCTGCTGTTGGACCTCGGAAGGGACGGTCCTTGCGGCCCCGAGCCCCAGTTCCGGCAGTTGTTCCGCGGCGTTCCGGGCCGTCGTTTGGTTAGGCTCGGCCGACGGCGCGGGCGCGAAAAGGGTGGCCATCAGAAACCCGCAACCCAAGCTGGCCACCGCCGACACCGGCACAATGACAAATAGAAGCAGTTTATTTCTGTTCATGATCCATCTCCTTGATTCGTGCTCCCAGACGTCAGCTAGGGTTCCTTCTCTTGTGAGCGAAAGCGGAATTCGCTAGGTCGTCGCTCTCCTTCTGTTGTCGTTTTTCCTGTTGGGTCTCAAATGCTCGTTTCGCCTCCGTTCTCATCTTCTGCATGCCCTTCCGGGCCTGCTTGAGTTCTACCAACTCCGCGATCTTCTCTTTCTGTAGCGCTTCCATTTTCTGTAGGGTCAGGCTCTGCTGCCCTAGGCGTTCGTTGTCGTATGCGGCATACTTCAGGAAAAACTGCTGCTGTGGCAGCCTCTTGCCAGGACTCGACTTCCCGATCGCCGTCATTGTTTCATGCAGCTGTCTCTTTTCTTGAAGATAGACCATCTTGGCAGCTGTAAGCTCCACGGCCAGGCGGAGCAGTGCGGCCTCCTGTACCTTCTCGACTTTCTCTTTCAGATCGAGTACGCGTTGTAATCGCCAAACGAATTGCATCTAGTTTGTCCATGGTGGGGCCGGTGATCTTTGGGGATCGGCAAGAAATAAGTTGGACAATTTGGGGTCCAAGTGTGCCCCATATTGGGTCGCGTCCGATTGAGCGAAACCACAGGCGTAGCTGTCCTACGTCGCGAATTTCGCGACTGAGAAGCGATCAAAGATGAGGTGCAATTGGGCATTCAAAAGTCCAAGTTATTTCTTGCCGTTCCCTTACTGTCCGGCGGGCACGGTGATCAGTTGGTCCCATTGCTCGGTGATGTCCGACAGACGCCGAACAGTCGTTTCGAAGTCTGTCTGTTGCCCGGCCGGTTGTATGAGGAATTCACGAATACGGTCGATGAGTGTCACCGCGCCGTCAATGCGTCGGTTGCTCCCCGAGGAAAACGCACCGATGTTGATCAGGTCCTCGGCATCACTGTAGGTCGCATAGATCTCCTTGAGTTTCAGTGCGGCCTCTTGGTGGGCAGGTTGGGTCACCACGGTCATTAGCCGACTGATGCTTTGCAGGATATCGACGGCCGGATAGTGACCTCGCTCGGCAAGTTTGCGCGATAGCACGATGTGGCCGTCCAGCAGGCTCCGTGCGCTGTCGGCAACCGGATCAGCCAAGTCGTCATTTTCCACCAGGACGGTGAGGACGCCGGTGATGCTTCCAGAACTGGCATTTCCCAAACGCTCAATGAGTCTCGGCATCAGGGCGAACACGCTGGGGCAGTAGCCCTTAGTGGTGGGGGGTTCCCCGGCCGCCAGGCCAATTTCGCGTTGAGCCTGAGCAAAACGGGTGAGCGAATCCATCATGAAGAGTACGTTTTTAGATTGATCCCGAAAATATTCGGCGATGGTGACCGCCACAAAGGCCGCTTTGACGCGTTGGATGGGGGGGGTGTCTGAGGTGGCCACCACCACCACGCTACGAGCCAGACCCTCCGGGCCTAGGTTCTCTTCGAGGAATTCACGGACTTCACGACCTCGCTCCCCGATTAGGGCCACGACGTTCACATCCGCCGCACTCGAGATTGCGATGTTACCCAACAGGACACTCTTACCGACACCGCTGCCGGCGAAGATCCCCACTCGCTGTCCCTTGGCACAGGTCAAGAGCCCATCAATGGATCGAATCCCCAAAGGTAGGGGTTCCGTGATGCGCTCCCTTGACAAGGGCGGGGGACTCTGGACATCGAGGGGTTGCTTGTGTTCCCGACTCAGCGGTCCTTTGTCGTCGATGGGTTCTCCCAGGCCGTTGAGGACGCGTCCAAGAATAGAAGGGCTCAAATAAATGTGACGCGGTGTCCCTCGGGCGGTGACGGGGTCGCCGGGGCTAATGCCTTCTATATGTTCCATCGGGAGCAGGACCAAGTGAGCTTCCCGAAACCCGACCACCTCGGCCAGGACTCGTCGGCCGTCACGCAGGTGGATGCCGCAGAGGTCTCCCAGACTGACCGCCGGCCCTGCACTTTCCACCGTTGAACCAATGACGCGGACGACGTGTCCCTGGCAGATCAATGTGTTCATATCACGGAGGGTGGAGAAGAGTTCGTCGAAATCCACTGCCGCCGTTTCGGATAGGTTGTGTGCCATAGATTACTCCGCTTTCAGGAGGGCGTTGCTGATCTGTTCGAGTTGCTCACTGATGCAGGATTTCACCGACCCCGTGGGGGTCTCGACCCGGCACTCTGCCGGGGGAACGGCGGGATCGGCCAGGAACTGTATCTGCGCCAACGCGCTGTCCGGTTGCCCCTGCTGAAGCGTTTGACAGGGTGCGAGGTCGTCGGGGTGGACGTGGACGGTCATTTCCGAGTGCGCGGGTGCGGCGTTTAGGGCCTCCTGTACGATGGACACGATTTCGTAATCGTGATCTTGCACTTTCTGGGCCAGGATTTTGCGAGCGATTTCGATGGACAGCCGTGCGATATCTTCGCTGTGAGAGGCCAGGCTCCGTTCGTGAAACTCTTTAATTTTGGCGGCGACACTGTTGAGGACCTGACAGGTCTGAGCCAACTGGGCCTGGAGATCGTCGACGAGCACTGCGGTCTTCTCGGCCGACACGCTTGATGTCTCGATCGCAGGAGGGTCTGTGCTGTCCGGCGCCGGTAGCGGAGCCCCTCCTTGATCCACCAAGTTGACGGATTGGACTTGCCTCGGGAGTTGGATTCGGATGGCACTGGCCATAGGGCATCAATCGTCGAACACAAGTTCACCTTTGCTGTTGAGGTCTCTCATAAGGACGACAATGGTCTCTCTCGCGTCGCTCACGTCCTTCTTCTTGGGGGCGGTCATTAGAGAGGCCTCCTCGTCTACCAGGGATGCCGCCCTCTCGGATATATTGCCTTTAATCTTGTCCAGAATAGCTTGGTCGGCCTCGTGGAGGGCCAGTGCCAGTTTCCGCTCGTCGACGCCGCGTAGCGCCTCCTGCAGGGAGCGATCTGACACCGATGCCACATCCTGCCAGACCACCATCATCTCGCGGACGGAGTCGGCTTTTTCGGGATCGGAGTCTCCCACGGCGCTGAGCACATTGTTACGGATATCGGTGTCCATATTGCGGAGCACCACAGCCACTTTGCGAATCGATTGCTCGGACGTTTCCCGTACCAGACCAGTTTTCTGGGCAGCCAACACACTTTCGATCTTGTCGCCCACCATTTCGGCGATGCGGGTCTTAGCTTCCGGCGGTACCGCATTGATGTTGGTCATGCGACTGATCGTGCTGAGTCGAACCCCTTCGGGAAGCCCACTGAGGATATCGGAACTCTGCTTGGGTGGTAGCTCTGACAAGATGACCGCCACGGCCTGGGGGTGTTCGGTCTCCAGCACACTCACTAAGGTCTCCAAGTCCGTGGTCCGTGCCGTCAACAAGGGGTCTTTCTTCTTGAGCAGGCTCTGTAGGTCCTTTTTTATCTCCATGGCCTTTTGCTCACCCACGGTGTTCATGAGGATCCTGTCGAGGAAACTCTTGATTTCAAATTTTGGTTTTTCCTGCAGTGCCTCATAGAATTCCTCGGTGATCTCCAGATTTTGCTGGTCCGTGCAGTGCCCGGCTGCGTCGAGGTAACTCAACTCGACGGCCAAGTCCTTGATCGTCTCTGGTTCGAATCCCTGCAGCAACTCGGTCGCGGTCCCGACATCCAGACTGGTCAGTAGCATGGCTGCTTTCTGCTTGCCTGTCAGCGCCATCGGGACCTTAACCCTCCTGGAGCCAAGCCGCGAACAACTGTCGGACCTGGTCCGGATCGTTCTTCAATGTGGCGGCAATTTTCTTGCGTATCACCCCCGCCTTCAGGGCGCCCTCCTCGGCAGGCTCCCCGGGAAGCAGCCCGGCAGTCTCAGCCCCGGCCAGTCGCACCTGCTCGGCGGCCGTGACAGCCGCCTTCTTGCGAGCCCGCTGCAGAATCATCAGCGTTACCAAGGCACACAGGGCCAGCACACCGGTGGAGGCCCGCTCCGCCAGGGCCAGGTACCACCGCCAATGGACAGCGGGGTCGTTCTCTAGCGTGTCGCGAGGCCGGTAGAGCACCGCGTCGATGACGGTAAGTTTGTCTGCTGGGCCGAGTCCCAGGGCCTGAGTGACTAGGTTGTTCACATCGGCAATTGTCATGACGGGCGCCACAGGGGTACCGTCGGCCTCATTTGCATCGGGCGGCCGGAGATCCACGATGACCGCCACGGTCAGGGATGTGACGCCGCCGGGTGTTTCGCTGTGTTCGGACACCTCCACATCGGGTTCCCACGTGGTGATCGTTTTGCTGTCGATCAATTCTTCCGGCTCGCCGGGCTGTCCGTCGGCGGCAGTGATGGGCTTTGTTTCGGTAATTTCATCAATTTCTTCCATCGTCGGAGAACCCTGGGTGTGTTTGGTCGAATGCACCGTGAGATTGTTGGTGTCGATGACGACGCTCACCGTCACCTTGGCCCTCCTCGGTCCCAGGGTCGCTTCCAGCATCGCTTCGGCCTTCAGTTCCAGACTCCGTTCGACACGCTCCTTGTAATCTTGGAGTGTCCCCGCCTGACCCCCGAAGAGTTCATCGTTCGTGTTCGAGAGCAGCGTGCCATGGGTGTCAACCACGATGACGTTACCCGGGACCAGGCCTGTGACACTGGCCGCGACCAGGTTTCTGATGGCCACCACATTGCCCGGCGTCAGCCGGTAGCCCGGTTTGACACTGAGGGTCACCGAGGCGGAGGTCTCAGTCTCGTTTCTCCGAAAGAGGCGGTTTTCTTCGTCGCTGATATGGACCCGGGCGGACACGATGCCGTTGATGGTCTGTATGGTGAAGGCCAGTTCTTCCTGCAGCGCGCGTTTAATATTGATGTCCTGCGCTGCCGGGCTGATGCCGATGGGCTGATTCTCGAGGATCTTGTATCCCCTGTTCTGGTTCGAGAGCAATCCCGCCCCCGAGATGGACAGACGGGCCTCGTTGATATACTTGGCCGGCACCTTGATGACACTGCCACCCGCTTCAATCGCCAGGGGAATATCCGTGGCGTCGAGGTGGTCCCGGATCCTGGAGGCCTCTTCCGCACCCAAGCCGCCATACAGCAACTGCATGTCCGGACGTCTGGCCCAATGGACGATCAGCCCCACGCCGGCGACAGCCGTCAGAGCGATCGCGATCAGCAAGACGCGTTGCGTCATGCTGACCTTCGTCCAGACGACCATTATTTTTTGCAGAAATCCCATTTACTGTCGTTAAATCTGCATGTTCATGGTCTGCTTGTAGGCCTCGATGAGTTTGTTTCGCACGCCGACCAGCAGCTTGAAACTCATGTCCGCCTTGGCCACCGCGGAGACCACCTGGGTAATGTCGCTGTTCCTGCCCGCCAAGAGGTCTTTGATCGAGACCTCCGAGGCCACCTGCAGGTCATCGACCTTGGCCACCAGCTTGCCCACGGCTCGGGTTGCATCGGCAAACTGGCTACCGGATTGCTGCTCCGGCCCAGTGTTTTGCTTTATGGACGGGCTCGGGCCGGGGATGTTGTTGATCTGGTTGTTCGTGTTTATCATGGTTCAGTCTCCTCGGCTTAACGGAGCAGGTCGAGTGCGTTCTCGACAATCTGTTGGTACCGTCGCAAGATGGCGGCATTGGCCTGGTAGGCCTTGGTCGCAATCGTGAGATTGACCATCTCCGACGGTAGGTTGATGTTGGGCATCTGCACAAACCCCTGGCCGTCAGCGGCCGGATGGCCGGGTTGGTAGAGTTTTTTGAACGCGCTCATGTCTTCTTCGAGTTCCTCGACCATGACCCCGCCGAGTTCGCCATCCATGGCCTTGAAGATGGCTTCCAATCGGCGATAGGGTTCGCCCTTGCCGTTGTCTGTGGTTCGGGAGTTAGCGACGTTTGAGAAAATCGCGGATATGCTCTTGTTTTGGGCCCGCATGCCGGAGATCGCGATATCAATAGGGCCAAACATATTGTTGCTTGCCATCGTCTAGTCCTCAGCTCTTGGTGTCCATGGCCAGGGCCATCTGTTGGTAGATCTTGCTCATTAAGCGCAGGTAGGTCTTGTGGCGAATCGAGTTTTTCATCATGTGGCCGACCTCCTCCTCCCAACTGACGTCGTTGCCGTTGGCCTTCAGTTCTGTGGTCTTGGGCCTATAAAGCTCCGCCTTGAGTTCTTCTTGGCTCACCGGTTTGCCCGAGTCGAGTGCCTTTTCGAGGAACTCTTCGAAACGAATATCCACGCGCCGGTAGCCGGGGGTCTGCAGGTTGGCGATGTTCGAGGCGATGGCCTGGTGACGCAGTCCTTCGGCCCTGGCCCCCGCCTCCAGCAGACTCAATATATTGTCTGTCCTTGCCATAAGTAGCCTCCTAGATGGTCCGACCATTGCACATGCACATTTTCGAAATCTTATCGCAATCTGCATGCCACACGGGCTCTGTCTGAATACCCCATCTGGCTCCGAGCGGCCCTTCTTCCGCCTGGCTGCATCCGGCTGCATCGACGATTGAACAAACATCGCCTGCTTCGCCGTCTTTGCCAGGCGAAAAAATGGCTCGCTCTCGGGCCTACGACGGGGTTTTCAGAAAGAGCCAAGTTAAAACAGGTAGGGTTGGTCGGCGGACAGGTTGAGGGCTGCGAAAAAGGCGGGCGCTATGTTCCATAAGTTTTTGGACTTGGGTGGGCTGTGTCAGGATTCTATACAACCCAGTTCACCTATTCAACACACACCCTGAACACCCGATCCCATTCAGCGATCCACCCGGCAAAAACTTCCCTGTACCGGCAAGATTCTCCATGCTTCGGACAACGGCCTATCAGGGATGAGGTCCTGCGAACACTCAATATCTACGTAAGTTTATTATTGCAAATTAGTTACAGTCCTATCGTTCTGGTTGGGATGCACTGTGGCATTGAGTTTGCGTACTCTCCGACGACGTGACATCAAAAAGCGAGTGACAGGCTCCAAGGAGACCGAGCTGTCACCGCAACTCGAGACGTGGGCATGGGCATGACCATGAGCATTCAATTGAGCGAAAATCTGTTCGGCGACACGGGCCCTTCCGGAACAATGATTTCGTCCCAATCCATGTTCTCAGCCCATGACTCTGCGCAGGCGACCCGGCCCGATAGTGACCTCTCTTCCCACCCCACGCGGCCGTCCGTATACGACGATTGGCAGGCACCTGCCCCAGACGATTTCGAGCGAACGCTCAACCAGCGGATTGATTCTCTAGAGCGACGCGAGGAAGAAAAACCGGACCCGTCCCCGAGGGCAGACGTAGCGGCACGAAACGATGACCGCCCTGTCCATCGGAACGAAGGGACCCAAGAGATCCGACGTTCCGACCCTACTGGTGCTGCCGACGAACCCCCATCGGCCAAGGCGACGCGAAAAGAGTCGGTCAATCCGCCACGGGAGGGCGCCAAGTCTCAGACACCGCAAGTGTCCGTTGAGACGAAGATGCTGGTCGACCTGCCTGTCCATGCGGTCATGACGGTCACGGAAAAATCATCCCACCCCAGGACACAGGTCAAATCAAACCCGAGAGAGACGGTCGGTAACGGCGCTGAGACGAGCGACAGGAGCACCCTATTGGCGTCTCTGCGGAGCAGAGAGCAGGGCTCCGGTCGGGGCGTGTTCCATCCTGAAGTGACCCTTAAGCAGCATCCAAAAGAGCTTCAGGGTTCCTCTCTCGTGAAGGCTCAGCTTACTGCTCAGGGTGCCCCGAAGGAGGTGGCGTCGGTTGCGAAAAACCAGGCGGGGGAGATGACCCAGCCCGCCAAGGCGGCTTTCTCCGGTTCTGTCGAGTCAAACACGGCTCCAGCCGGGCCTGAGAAAAACACGACGTCACGCGCGGAGGGCGTGAAACCGGCAATGGGCCAGACCCCATCCAGCGTGTCAGGCAGCGGGCGACTTGATCTGGAAGGTCTTAAACTGCAGACATTGACCCAGCCCCATCAAGTGGCTGCACCCGCCAAACAACAGCCGCATGATCTGGCAGAGGCAAACAAAGGCAAGCCCTACGAGGTTTTGGAAGAGCTTCCCACTCGCAAGAGCGAGCCGTGGGTCACCCGTTCCGGCAGCGCACAGGGCTATTTGTCGGGGAAGCGACCGAAACTTGTCCCCTCTCCGACGGCCGTGACGCCAACCCTCTCAACCGGCGGCGAGCAGTCTAGTGTCTTGCCAAAGATCGGCCTGGCAGCGACTCCGGGCAGTGCTCTGGTGTCGCCGCCGGTGGATGCACCTTTCGGCGAGATGCCTCTCACAAGGGCCGTACCCGTCAAGGGGACCGACGCGCAGTTGGAGGCCCTCTCCACGAAAGACAACTCTGCCAGCGTCTCCAAGCAGATCATGGAGTCGATCCACGCTTCGGTCCAGCACGGGCAGAGACGTCTGACGATTGCCTTGCACCCGGCAGAATTGGGCCGCGTCGTCGTCACGCTGGAAGAGGAGAATGGTAGCCTCTCGGGCCGGTTGGAGGTGAGCCAGAAACAGACCCGTGCGGAAATCGAGCGGGCCTTGCCGGGCATTCTGCAGAGTCTGCAGAGTTCCGGTGTGCAGATCAAGAGACTCGACGTCACCCTCAGCAATAATGGCAACGATCCCGGGCC
>JADFMM010000160.1 GCA_022563885.1 Planctomycetota bacterium
GGCGCCGCGGCAGGGGTCAAGTTCTATGCCGCCTATCCCATGAGCCCATCCACCGGAGTTCTCCACTGGATGGCGAACAACGCGAGGGATCTGGGCATCATGGTGCGTCAGGTAGAGGACGAGCTTGGCGTCGCCAACATGATCGTGGGGGCGGCCCATGCGGGCTGTCGGGCCATGTGCGCGACCTCCGGCGGCGGATTCGCTCTAATGGAAGAGGCCATAGGCATGGCCAGCATGATGGAGATGCCCACCGTTTTCATCGACGTTCAACGCGCTGGGCCGTCTACCGGCGTGCCGACGAAGACCGAGCAGGGCGACCTCTGGCAGGTCCTGGGCGGGAGCCAGGGGGACTACGAGCGCATTATCGTCGCTCCAACCGACGCCCTCGACGCATTTAACACGGTTACAGAGCTCTTCAACCTCGTCGACAAGTATCAGTGCCCCGGCATCGTGCTCTCCGACCTGTTGATCTCGGAAGGCACCTTCAGCGTCGCTCCCGATGATATCAACATGCAGCCCAAGATAGACCGCGGCGAGCTGATCACCGAGCATTCCGCCACCGACGGGTACATGCGGTACAAGGTTACCGAAAGTGGGATATCGCCCAGGGCTCTTCCGGGGCTGGAGGGATACGTCCACATCGTCGCCACGGACGAGCATGACGAAAATTCATTGCTTATCAGCGACGAGTTTACCAATCCCCCCAAGCGTCGAAGAATGGTTGAAAAGAGGGCGCGAAAGCTGAGCGATATTCTTGAGATCGTCTCGCCGCCCAGGCTGGATGGCCCCGCGGACGCAGACGTTACGCTGATCGGCTGGGGTTCCAGCTACGGAGTTATTAAGGAAGCCGCGGAGCAGCTACGCGAACGGGGCGTCTCGGTCAATCACCTGCAGGTGAAGTGGATCGTTCCTCTCCACGGTGAGGAGTTGACGAATATCATTTCCGCAGCCAAGAAGGCTATAATCGTAGAGAACAATTTCTCAGGACAGTTCTATCGTTATCTGAGAGGCGAGACCGGGCTGTCCGTTGACGGCCATATACGAAAATACGACGGAGAGCCGTTCATGCCCCATCACATCGTGAACGGAGTGCTGGATCTGATCGCCGGTAAGGCGGAAGTGTACGTACCCGAACACGAAATCATGGTATAAAGAGGTCAAGATATGTGCGCAGCTACGACAACGAAGGATGTGGCCGGAGAGTTCCCAGTTGAGCTTACGGCAAAGGACTTCAAGGGGCTTGTAGAACCGGACTGGTGCCCCGGATGCGGCGACTTCGGAGTGCTGAACGCCCTCCAGAAGGCCTGTGCCGAGCTCAACATACCGCCCCACGAGATCGTTACCGTGAGCGGCATCGGCTGCTCGTCCAACTTCCCAGGGTACTTCAACTCCTATGGCATGCACACGCTGCACGGGCGATCTCTGGCCGTCGCGACGGGCGTAAAGATGGCCAATCACGAGTTGACCGTCATCGTCACCGGCGGCGACGGCGATGGCTACGGCATTGGTGGGAACCATTTCACGCACACGGCACGCCGCAACGTCGACCTGACCTACATCGTGATGAACAACCAGATTTACGGTTTGACCACCGGTCAGGTTTCCCCCACCAGTCGCCAGGGGATGAAGACCAAGAGCACGCCGTTCGGAAGTGTGGAAAGGCCGGTCAATCCGATTACGGCGGCGATCATGAACGGGGCCACGTTTGTCGCCCGCGGCTTCAGCGGCCACAGCAAGCATCTGATCGAACTCATGCAGAAGGCGATTCAGCACAAGGGGTTTGCTCTCATCGACATCTTTAGCCCCTGTGTCACCTACAATCATGACAACGACTATCCCTTTTTCCGTGAGCGGATCAAGAAGCTCGAAGATGAGGGCCACGACCCCAGCGACTGGAAGTCCGCTTGCGAGAAAGCCCTGATGTGGGACGACACGATCTACACCGGGCTGTTCCTGCAGATCAAAGACGCGCCCACTCTCGACCAACAGGAGCCGGTTCTCGAGGACGGTGGGCCCCTGGCTCGGCATCCCCTGGGCCTCAGCAAAGAGCAAGCGGAGCGGATTTTCAAGCGGATGATGTAGTGTTGAACCGATGGACTCGATTCTTAGCGGTCTGAGCAGTGACGATTCCAAGATCCGAGAAGAAGCGTTCGAGACGACTGCCGAATCGGCGGATCCCCGCAGGGTGTAAATAACATTCCCACCTAATTCCTTCTGCAACCAGGATATAAGGGATCGGCAAGAAATAAGTTGGACAATTTGGGGTCCAAGTGTGCCCCATATTGGGTCGCGTCCGATTGAGCGAAACCACAGGCGTAGCAGTTCTACGTCGCGGATATCGCGATTGAGAAGCGATCAAAGATGGGGTGCAATTGGGCATTCAAAAGTCCAAGTTATTTCTTGCCGGTCCCTAAATGGGTTCTAAGGTCGCGCTCCGGGTTTTTGTCGGTCCGGCAACGCGAACGCGACCAAACTTCCGCCTCGTGGGCGACCGGACTTGCCTCCTCCGGCAGAGATGACGACATACTGCCTGCCATTGATCATATAGGTGCTGGGGGTTGCGTTGCCCCCAAAAGGCAATTTCGTTTGCCAAAGAATCTTGCCGGTCTCCTTGTCGAAGACTCGAAATGTTTCGTCAGCGGTCGCCCCGATGAAGAGAAGTCCACTCGCCGTCACCAACGGCCCGCCATAGTTCTCGGTGCCCGTCGGCGGGATTCCGCGCGCGGTCAGTTCAGGATATTCGCCCAGGGTCACCTTCCATTTGATCTCGCCGGTGTTCAGATCCACCGCGTTCAATGTCCCCCACGGGGGCTTGATGGCGGGATAGCCTTCATTGTCCAGCCAGCGACGAAATCCGCCAAACGCATAGGCCGGGGCCTCGCCGTTCGCGGCGCTGGATGTCGCGGCTCCCGCTTCTTTCCGGGACGCAGAGGGCGGTTCTGCATTCAGCACGTAGTCCAAGATGGCCGTGCGTTTGGCCTCGGGCATGGTCGCATACCCGGGCATGCGCCCGCCGCCCTGACGGGTGATCTGTTCGATCTCAGCGCGCGTCTTTCGCTGGGCCACGTCGATCAGCGGCGGGAATTCGGCGGCGAGATTGCCTTTCTTGTCCAGGCCGTGACATGCGCCGCAGTAGATCATGTAATCCCGTTCGCCCGGGATCAGCTTCGAGCCGTCGGCCCGCCGGGTCTCCACCATCTGCAGGAGCCAGGGCATCTCGTTGATGTTGACGTAGTAGATGCCATCCGGATCGGCGGCGGCGCCGCCCCATTCCATGCCCCCGTCGAATCCCGGAAACATGACGGTTTCATTCAGGCTCGGCGCGGGAAAGGCTCCAAAATTGGGAGACGCGACAATGCGATCCAAAGTCAACTGCCGCGTCTCGGGTGAAATATTTGAGATGTCCGCTTCCGTGTACCGCTGCCGCATAAGCGGCGGCGGTCGGGTGGGAAACGGTTGTGTTGGCCAGGCCTTTTCGCCTCGTAAATCGGAGGACGGGACGGGCTTCTCCTCGATGGGCCACAGCGGTTCGCCGGTCACGCGATTGAATACAAAAACCCGCCCGTGTTTCGTTCCCTGGGCCACGGCGTCTATTTTCTCGCCACCCTGAGTCACGGTCAACAAGACCGGCGGACAGGGCAGGTCCTTGTCCAGCAAATCGTGATGAACAATCTGGAAATGCCAGAGCCGTTCTCCGGTGGAGGCGTTCAGCGCGAGAACACAGTTGGCGAACAGGTTCTTCCCATGGCGTCTGCCTCCGTAAAAATCGGGTTCAGCCGTCTTGGTCGCGATGTAAACGATGCCGCGCTTCTCATCGAGAGACTGACCGCACCAGGGCATGACGCCAGTCGCTGTCTTGTAGGCGTCCTTGGGCCAGGTGTCGTATCCCGCCTCGCCGGGGCGGGGGATCAAGTGAAAGATCCAACGCTGCGCGCCGGTTCTGACATCTAAAGCGCGGACCGCGCCCTTGCCGCCCACGCCCCCCAGGATCAACAGATCTCGGTAGACGACCCCAGGGGTGTTCAACCCGGATCTAAGGTTGACGGACCCGTTCTCCCCGAAGTCCCGGACCGTCTCGCCGGTTTTTGCGTCCAACGCAAAAAGGTATCCGCCCACCCCGGTGAATAACCGCCTTTCTCCGCCCGTATCGTTCTCCCAATAGACCAATCCTCGCTGCCGTCCACGCCCTTGGCCGGAGCGCTCGTCTGCAGGATCCCATTTCCAAAGTTCCCTGCCCGTAGCCGCGTCCAAGGCGATGACCTTTCTCTTGGGCGACGGGGTGTACAGGATGCCATCCACGATGAGGTTGTTCGCCTGGTATTCGCCTTTGTCCCCCGTCTCATAGATCCAGGCGACCTCAAGCTGAGAAACATTATCGCGATTGATCTGTCGGAGCGACGAGTAAAGGCTGCGTCCTTTGCCGCCGAGATACACCGGCCAATCGGCGTTTTGGGGGTCCACGCCCAAGGCGTCGATCGAGCCCAGGCTCAATGCCATCAGGGCGAGTCCAAAATAGGAGATGCGCGTCAAAAGTTAACCTGTCCTAAGGGACCGGCAAGAAATAACTTGGACCTTTGAATGCCCAATTGCACCCCATCTTTGACCGCTTCTCAATCGCGAAATCCGCGACGTAGAACAGCTACGCCTGTGGTTCCGCTCAATCGGGCGCGACCAAATATGGGGCACACTTGGACCCCAAATTGTCCAACTTATTTCTTGCCGATCCCTAACCAATAAATCGAACTTGTTTGATTCCAACGGCTTATGTAAGCTTCCTGAATACCTGTCGAGCATGAATTCTATGGCAATAGTCGAGGGCAAGCAATGTTGAAAATCCTTACCGCGCTCATCTGTGAGTGCCTAAAGCCCATATTCGAGAGCAAACACGGTGTCAAGGCAATCCGAGGCTGTGTCGGAAAACTCGATCTGGCTTCGAGCGGCCCTTTTTCCGCCTGGCCGCATCCGGCTGCATCGACGATAGAACAAACATCGCCTGCTTCGCCTTCTTTGCCAGGCGAAAAAACTGCTCGCTCTCGGGCCGACGACGGAGTTTTCCGACAAAGCCTTGTACTCCTTTGCGTGTTGTTCTCCATGCAACTCACTCTACAGGAAACCCACGCAATGGAGAGCCTGCCCGGCACCAAGCCGTTGGCCATCGAAGGTGACATTGCCGCGCGACTCGTTGACACGGTCGATAGGTTCCTCCTGCGCGAGATTAAGAAGGCCAAGTCGAATCGAGCGAGATTCTGGCGGCGCGACTTTTCATCGGTCGAAAAGTACCATGCGTCGATCCAGCCGAATCGCGACAGGCTTGCTCACATCCTTGGCGTTCGCGACCAACGGATTCGTTTCGACGCATTAGAGCTGGTGTCTACCACGAAGCAACCGGCGCTGGTCGCGCGCGGATACCGACACAGAATCTACGCCGTGCGGTGGCCCGTGATCCGGAACATCCAGGGCGAGGGTCTGCTGCTTGTCCCTGAAAATGAAGAAACAATCGTCGGCAACGTCGTTGCGATCCCGGATGCGGATCAAACGCCCGAACAGCTCGCCGGATTGGGTGACGGTTTGCCGCCCGAATCGCAATTCGCGCGGCGATTGGCGGAGATGGGTTTCCGGGTTGTCGTGCCGGTCCTGATTAGCCGTGAGACCAAGCGCCGCGCACCGCCCGGACAGGACGGGCGGGCCGACCTGACCCATCGCGAGTTTTTGTATCGCTCGGCCTTCGAGTTGGGCAGGCATCTGATAGGGTATGAGATACAGAAGGTGCTGGCGGTCATTGATTGGTTTGAGCAGGAGGGTCGAATCCGACCATTAAACACTGGCGTCATGGGCTATGGGGAAGGCGGGATGCTGGCCCTGTTTGCCGGAGCCCTGGATACGCGGATTGATGTAACCTGTGTCATGGGATTCTTCGGACCACGCGAAGGGATGTGGCAGGAACCGCTGGACCGTAATGTCTTCGGATTGCTCCAACAGTTCGGCGCTGCCGAACTCGCCACTCTTGTCCTGCCTAGGGCACTGATTGTCGAAGATTCCGAGTTTCCCGAGGTCGAGTTGTCCGGTCGGGGCGGAGCACCGGGTCGCTTGACGCGTCCGGATCGAGTCGCGGTGCGTGCGGTTCGCGACCGTGCGAAGAGACTCGTTCCGGCGATCGGTGGTAAGCCTGTTTCCACGTTTTTGCTGGTAGAGAGCGAGCGTCTCCTGGACGACCGCACGATGGAGCATTTCGGGCGTTTGATGAGCGATCCTTCGGGTACGCCGCAGCCGCGGACCAGCATCTCCGAAGCAACGTCGGCGTCGGCAGCGCCCGAGGACCGAAAGCCGACTTGGTCCGGGCCACCCATTGATGCCGCAGTCAGACAGCGGCGCCAAGTTGACCAGATCGACCAGCATAATCAGTGGCTGCTGCGTGAAAGCCCCTTCGTGCGTAAGAAGTTCATGAGCCAGCTCGACACGTCTTCGATCGAAGCGTACCAGAAGTCCGTTGAGCCCTATCGAGAGATCTTTCGCGACGAGGTGATCGGCCGCTTCGATTACCAGACGCTGCCATTCAACGCGCGCACGCGTAAGTCCTGGGAAACCGACAAATGGACCGGTTTCGAGGTGATGCTGGATGTGTGGCCCGAGGTATTCGCCTACGGTGTGTTGCTGCTGCCAAAAGACTTGGACCTGGATGGTTCGGAAAAACGTCCGGTCGTTGTGTGCCAACACGGCCTGGAAGGCCGACCGACCGACACCTTCCTGAAGGACCACCGCGCCTATCATGACTTCGCCGCCAAGCTGACCGAGCGCGGCTTCATCACCTTTGCACCACAGAATCTCTACCTCTTTGGCGACCGTTTTCGCACGTTGCAGCGCAAGGCAAACTCACTCGGCAAAACCCTGTTCTCGATCATTGTCCCGCAACATCAACAGATCGTAGATTGGCTCCAATCGCTCCCCTATGTCGATGCGGACCGAGTGGCATTCTACGGTCTAAGTTACGGGGGTAAAACAGCCATGCGCGTGCCGGCATTGGTCACGGACTACTGTTTGTCCATCTGCTCGGCCGATTTCAATGACTGGGTCCGCAAAAACGCTTCGTCGCGCCACTCGTTCAGCTATGTGTGGACCGGTGAGTACGAGATATTCGAGTTCGACCTCGGCAGTACTTTCAATTACGCCGAGATGGCCGCCTTGATCTGTCCCCGACCGTTTATGGTCGAACGAGGACACTTTGACGGTGTGGGCTGGGATGAATGGGTTGCCTACGAATACGCCAAAGTCCGGCACCTCTATCAAGCGAAACTCGGCATCGGTGAACGTACGGAAATCGAGTGGTTCGCTGGCCCGCACACCATCAACGGCAAAGGAACATTTGACTTCCTGCACAGGCATTTGCATTGGCCGAGACATCGGACCCACTGAGCATCGTCAAACGATCCTATTGGCTCTTGACACGCGCAATGAAGCGCAGGGGATTATAGAAATCTTGAGCTGCAGTTCCTTAGGTGAGGTGTTCGAACTGGGTGGGGTTATCAGCAGAACCATTGATGCCGATCCCTAAGAGTGTTGGATAAGCCAGACAGAGTAACGGGCTTTTCGCGACGTACACGGCTGGAGCAGAATAATCTGGTAGATAATCAACGGGCAGTTTTTGAACATACCAAATGTAGAGCGACAATCCGTAGCGCTTTGCTTGAAGTGGCTGGCGAAAGGCGACGACGGCTGGTAGTATGCGGTGATCAGGGGACGATAGAGATTTGGCCTCTGCAGCCGCCACGTCTGCTATTGGCTCCGGATATACCGCGTCGAAAGTATCAAAGAGGATGAGACAACGAGCATGCTAGACCGTAGAAGATTCCTCAAAGGGGCCGGCGGAGCCACCGCTGGCTTGGCCTTTCTCAACAACTGGACTTGGAGCCAGGAAAGCTACGGGCTGACCGCAAAGATCATCGACGTGCAGGTCTCGGGTGGCGTCACGATCGTCGCAGAAAACGGCACGAAAGGCCGCTTCACAGGCAGCGGGAAACAGGACCTCGAAACCCTCAAGTCGCATTTACTCCGAATCCGTGAACTGCTCATCGGCAAAAATCCCCTTGACCGCAAACTCAGCGGCGAGATGCTCTGGGAAGCGATCTATCCCGGTAAAGCCAAGTTGTATGCTGAGGGGCGAGATCCTTTGACCGGAAAACTCATCGTGAACAAACCTCGCGATGATCGGCACACCAAAACAGGACGAGTCTTCATGGCCTTCAGCACCGTGGATATTGCCCTGTGGGACCTGCGGGGGAAGCTTCTCAACCAACCCGCTTACCGGATCATGGGAGATGCTCGTCGAACAAAGGTTCCCGTGTACTGGCGGCCTGGAGAGGCGGACAAGGGACTGGACGACGCGCGGCGACGAGCACGAGAGGCTTACGACCGCGGCTATGTTTATCAGAAGTGGTACTTCACAAAATCTGCCAAGGACGGCGATTCCGGCTTGAAAGAGAACATCGAACTGGTGCGGGTCCTACGGGAGGAACTGCCCGATGCGCACTTGATGTTTGACAACCACAGCATTCGCTACTATGCCGACGTGGATTACTCAGTCCGGCTGTGCAAGGCTGTCGCGCCTTACAAGCCCTTTTGGATTGAGGAGCCAATCTGTCCCGAGCACTTGGATGGATATGCCAGGATCAAAGACGAATCCGGCGTAACCATCGCAGGCGGTGAGCACTGGTATACGCGATGGCAGGTCAAACCCTTCCTGGAGCGAAAATGCGTAGACTACGTGCAGTCCGATCCGATCTGGTGTGGTGGCATTTCCGAGTGGTTGAAGATCTGCCAACTCGTCCGTCAATACTCCGGTGTGAAAGTCGTCCCGCATATCACGAGTCCATGGCTTGCGGCGCCGCACTGCGTCGCGTCGCAGCCGGAAGAGCTATGCCCCCTTCTGGAATTCAACTACGAAGGTGGTCGCAAGGCGCTAGACGGCAGCATGAGCCGCTCATCCGACGGGGATGTGGTTATGACGATGTCCGACGCGCCGGGGATCTCATAATCGATCCCTAGGTCTGGGCAAGAGGCTATCCAAAGAATCTTGATTCGGGAGAATACGATGATGCGTACGCGATCAATGTGGTGTAGGGCATGCCTGATGGTTTTCGTCCTTCTGTGCGGGTCGGCGGGCGGGCAGGAGTGGACGCGGTTCCGCGGGCCGGACGGGACGGGCATTGGCAAGGGCGAGTCGATTCCCGTGTCCTTTACGGAAGCGGACTACCTCTGGAAGGTCAAACTCTCCGGGCCGGGGCACTCGTCTCCCGTGCTGTGGGGCGATCGAATCTTCCTGACCTGTACGCACGACGCTCGCAAGCAGCGCGAAGTCGTCTGTCTCGACGCTAGATCGGGGAAGACGCTCTGGTCGACGAAGATGCCATTCACGCCGTACCGCCACAACCGCCTGAACAGCTTCGCCGCCTCGACACCGGCAGTCGATGCCGAGCGTGTGTACGTCAACTGGATCTCGGGCGGGATATTTGTCGCTCTGGCGCTGGACCACGCGGGCAATAATCTCTGGCGGCGGGAGATGGGCGAATTCAAGGCCAAGCACGGCGCTGGCGCCTCGCCCATCGCTCTGGGCGGACTGATGATCGTCGGCAACGACAATATGGAGACCAGTTTCCTGGCCGGGCTGGACGGCAAGACGAACAAGACGGTCTGGTGGATCGAGCGGAGCAGCAAAACGACATCCTACATCACGCCGGCGGTGTACCGCCCGGAAGGCGGCGACCCGGAACTGGTCTTTGTCAGCGAGGCGAACGGCATGACGGGCGTCGATCCCGTCAGCGGGAAGAAGAAATGGGAAACGAACAAACTGTTCACGCTTAAGAGCATCTCCTCGCCCGTCGTGGCCGGGAGCGTGATCTTCGCAACGGCCGGGAAGGGCGGGGCGGGGCGAGAGTCGGTGGCCGTTCGCCCGGGCGACAGCCAGACCGGGCGTGAGCCGACGGTGGTCTGGAAGTTGGACCGGGACCTGCCGTATGTCCCCACGCCGATCGCGATCGGCGAGTACTTGTACATCCTGAGCGACGCCGGCGTGATGACCTGCGTGCTGGCGGACACGGGCAAGCAGGTGTGGCGGGAGAACCTGGACGGGAAATTCTACGCCTCGCCCGTCTGCGTCAACGGGCGGATCTACCTGGTCACCCGTAGCGGCGAGGTCATCGTGCTGAAGGCGGGATCCGACTACAGAATCCTCGCCAGGAGCACGTTGTCAGAGAAATCGGACGCGACCCCCGCGATCGCCAACGGACGAATGTATATCCGCACCCTCAACCACCTGATCTGCATCGGGGACGCCCAAGCCGGAAACTGAAAACTGACAGTTTACAAAACGTTACAAGTGTCCCGCTGCGAGTCGCCGCGATCCAGATGGCAGAAAAGCATGGTTAGGGAACGGGACAAGCCGCTTGTGGTTTGCCAGGCCGTGTGGCCAATAAATTGGATAATCTCTGGATGATACTTCGTTTTGGGACTGTAGTGGCTTTTTCGGCATGGTTCAATTTTAGGTAACAGTTCAACAGGATTCGGCTCTCTCGAACCGAGTCCGTTCGAACGGCGATTCCTGGCGGGCCTCCCTGAAGGGGCCGAAGGGGTCTCGTTTTTTGTACTTTTCTGTTGCTTCGGAATTTTCGTGTATTTCTAAGGGGCTTTTAGCTCTTGGGAGGTCCTACAGCGCAATGGGAGAAGGTGGCCATTTCGACCCATGATGTTCCCCACCCCGTGGGGGCGGAAGCCATGGGGTTCCTTTGACCAATGAGAGAGCTGCATACGAAAGGACGCAAGATTCTTGAGGCTACCCCAGAGGCCCTCAACACTTCTTCAAGTCGCCTTTGGCCCCAGATAGAAGTGCTAGTTCGGGATCTCTAGGAGCAATAGGAAAGATGTACGCCCGAGAGGATTCGAACCTCTGACCTTCGGTTTAGGAAACCGATGCTCTATCCTACTGAGCTACGGGCGCCGAATGACTAGATAGGCGGACATTAGACAGATCGCGGTGAAGGATGTCAATGGTCTACCACCCTTCTCACGCTTGGCCGGTGCCGCAGCAACTGGTGGGTGAAAAAGGGATTTTCTTGGATGTGAGGCCTATTTGTTTAGAGGCGGAGGGGCATTTTTGTCTCAGGCAGAGCCTAGTTTGAAAGGGCGGCTCTCTATTACGTAGCTTGCCGCGTATTACTCCTTACTACTATATGTGGTATGCCGTGCAGCCTATCCAGTTACACTTATAATGGCAGGTAATGGCTTGCGAAAGCCCCAAGGTCATATAATATCTGACTCAAGGTTCGAATAGATGTGTTTTCATGCTTCGATGGCTGTGGTACGCGGCTGGTGGCCTGGGAAGTGCGATTTCCAACTTTTCTAAAGTTATCTTGAATTCTGTGTCGATATCACTACTAATGAAGGCTTTCGGTAGGAATCCGAGGGCATACTAGATGTTGTGGTAGGAGCCTCGGGTCGAACAGAGGATGTAATGCTATGGGGCGACATATGGCAAGGTGGGTCAAAATGTCGGAGTTACAGTCTAGTGACCAGTTCGATTCTAGCGACTGGCAGGGTGATGATTGCTCTATCAATAGGTCCGGACAGGAGCCAGACGCTGTGATGGAGGACATACTTGAAAACATCAATGCGACTCCAATTGGAAGGGTGTTGAAGCGGATTGGGTCTCTACCTGAGGTCCGCAAGGGCAAGGTGCTTAATCTCCGGCGGCAGATTACGGAGGGGACCTATGATGCGCGTGATCACTTGGACGCGGCGCTGGACAGGGTGCTCGAGGACTTCATGACGCAATAGCAGACCTCGCTGATCTTCCTGCCTCTTGCTGCCTCGCTCAAACAACTACCAGCCAATGTTATGCACCATCATGATGCTGCATGCGACGTTCTGCGCAAGCGATTCGGTGACCTTGGTGAGTTGTGGAAGATCGCTCCTCTCAACGATGCAATACAAGGCAGACCCACTGCCACTGAGGCAAACAGGCCCGATGCCCAGAGATTCGATTTTATCTTTTAACTCGGCTAGCCCTCTCTCAAGTCTGAAGCAGGTTTCAGAGAGCATGTTTGTGCACATTTTAGCGATTAAATCAATTCTGTTTTCTTTGATGCGCGCGTTTATCTGGAGCCGAGACCGTTCAAAAAGCGCCTGGTCGTGGACATAGTGGGTGTAAACTCGTTTCGTGGAGATATTTATGCCGGGGAGGATGACTAGAGCGGAGAAGGGGAATGCCTTATCTATTCTCTCTATGTCTTCACCTCTTCCCCGACACACGGAGAGTGGGCCGTGCAGAAAGAAGGCCACGTCACTGCCTAGTTGAGCAGCCATGGATGAAAGGTTGTCGGTGGTGTGACCCAGATGGAAGTGCCGGTTTAGGCCCATCAGCGTTGCAGCCGCGTCGCTGCTGGCGGACCCCAGGCCGGTACCGGCCGGTATATTTTTGGTTAGAGTTAGTCTTAGGTTTCTCTTTTCCTCCTGTCCGGCGAGAATCAGGGTGGCAGCCTGGTAGACCAAGTTGTCCGGGCCGGGCGGGGCCCAATGCGGCCCTCGGCATTCGAGGGCGATCCCGCTGTTAGGAGGTCCGGGTTCTATCAGGATCTCATCGAAGTAGTTGATCTTGGCCATAACGGTTTCGATTTCATGGAAACCATCCTCCCGCTTTCCCGCGATGAGAAGGCTGATGTTTAGCTTCGCGGGGGCTCGTACCAAAAGACATCGGTCTACAGCTTCGAACTGATTGGGGTCACTCGTGACCATACGGTTTTCAACGATCTCCTTTCGTTATAAACTTGCACGTTGACATTCTACCAGGCGATCCCTACTCTTGGCCCAAAATCCAGGCACTGTCCGAAAACTCGATCTGGCTTCGCGCGGCCCTTTTTCTCAGCTATTCAACGCTGCTATCGCAGCAAGGGCTGCACGAAGGCAACAGGGTTGTCCGCCTAGCTGCATCGGGTTACATCGACGATAGAATCAACATTGCCTACTTCGCCGTCTTTACCAGGCGAAAAAATTGCTCGCTCTCGGGCCGACGACGGAGTTCTCAGACAGAGCCTAGGAATTGAGCTCTTGGTCTTCATCAACAGAGTGCCTATCAAAATGAATCGTAGCACCGAAAACGAGCGTTTCTGCGACTGGCAAGGAAGGCGAAGCAGGCCGTCTGAGGACGGTCGATGGAGCCTGACGCCGTCCAGACGCAGAATAAGCCGTTTGAGTG
>JADFMM010000161.1 GCA_022563885.1 Planctomycetota bacterium
CTCCTCCCGTGGCTCCCTGCAGCACCAATTGAATCAGCTGATTATCCCGAGCGCCTCCTGGTCCTTCTGTATCCCATCGCACCTCAAGATCCGATGCATCGAAGTGGAACCGGATACGGCTATGTTGCCTGTCAAAGCCTGAGCCACCCTTGTCCCGCAGCCCTGCCTGCATGCCGATCCATGCACTTCTGCCATCGGCGAACGTGGCCGGTGCATCCAGCGCAACACTCTCATCAAAAAGATCTCCCCGCAGTACAGCACCGATGCCCTTGCTCGGCAGGATAACGCCATCAGCGTCGGTATAAGCAGGAAACTCGACAAACTGGGCATTATCGGAAGCGACGCGGGGCACCGGGTCACTCCACGGGCCCAGATTAAGGGATTCCGTGTCGGCACCCGCGAAAGCCTCATCAGGGACACCCACAAAAGGTTCGTAGACCAAGATTTCCGCATTCGCCAAGCTGGCCATCAGAGCCAAGCCCACAGAGATGATTGCAATAAATGACTTTTTCCGAAGCATTTCTTGATCCTCCTTCATAAGTAGAAACACGGAAACTATTACGATCGTTACTTCACAATCGCAATCGCATCGAGCAGTGTGCCATCTTCACGCCGTGCAATCTCGAGCGTGTGGGTCCCTGCGGAGAGGGTGAAGTCCACGATCTGGTTGCTGTCGTCATTGCTGTGCACTTCGTCCCAGTGCCAGGCGTCACCGTCTTGGATGTCGTTGAAGCGCACCCAGCCACTGGCATGATTCCCGGTGTTGGTCGCCATGCCCGGGATCCGAACCCAGAAGGAATTGCTTCCGCCCGTGATAACCACACGAAAGGCGAGCCTGTAAACGCCGTCCTCAGGCACAGTAATGGAATAGGTGGCCACCCCATCCGCGGGAGGATTGCTGTTACTATCGCCACTGCCGTCTGCGGTGCCGATGTACTGACCGCCGGAGGCAGTGGGATCGTCGGAGAAGATCTCCAGGGGTGCGGTGATCGTACCCGATTCGGCCTCGAACCAGGTCACCACCTGCTGCGATCCGGTGCCCGCGGGGTCCCCGTCTAGCTGGATATCATCCACGTATAATACGCCTTTGGCACCGGCACCCTCAACGCCGACCGTGAGGCTCCTCACCCGGGTGAGATCCGCGCCCAAGGCGCTCAAGTCTATTCTCCACTGGGTCCACACGTCCCAGCCCGGGGGCAGGCCGGCGCCATCTTCCTGGTACACTACCTGGGTGCCGTTGATCTTGACGTAGAGCTGACCGTTGCCGGTGTTGTCGGCCCCTCTGAGGAACGAAAGCGCCAGGGTCTGCACGCCGGACCGACTCCAATCCTGTGTCTGATCAAAGGTACGGGTCGCTTCCGAAAACGCGGCGGCGCCGTTGTCAAACCATATCGACAAGGACTGACTGCCGCCGTGAACGATGCCCGTCTCAGGGGCGAAATCACCAATCGCCGGATCCGCGCCGACCAATGCGCCATTGGACGGATCGTCGAAGCCATCGATCCAGGTCGCCCAGATCTCTAAGAATTCCACATCCTGATAGGATTCCATGTCGTCGATAAGAATGGTTCCGGCGGTCGTAAAGCTCCAGGTGTCACTGGACCAAACACTGGGATCCATGGCGTCGTTGACCTCATCCACACGCCAGTGATAGGTTTGACCTAGCTGCAGATCCGAGGCCGAGGTGTCGAAGCTGCTTTCGTTGACGCTGCCCACCAGCGGAAGATCGGCGGCGTCGGTGCCGAGATAGATCTCATGGCGGCCTGCCTCCCGTCCATCGCGGCCCCAGCTCAATGTCACTTGGGGAGATACATCGCTGGCGCCGCTCTCCGGACTGGGTCGGGTCGCTACGGTCGGGATGTAGAAGAAACGCAGCTCACTCAGGCTGGCTTGAGGCGCAATGCCCTGTACACTGTTCACGGTCACACGGACATGCCGGGCCGCGGCACCACCGAAATCAATCGTAGTGTTGTGTACATACCCGTCCGCACCCGGGGCCTGGGCCAGTGGTCCGACGCCGTTCAAAACGGTCCAGTTCTCGCCATCCAGAGAGTGCTCGATGACAACATCCTTGGCGCCGAATCCCACGAAGGCTTCGATGAGCTGATTCGAGTTCCAGACCCAAAGCTCGTGCAGCTTGTACACCTTGTCGAATGCATACTCGAGGGTGGCCGGGATCCCCCCGCTGATCCACATGTCGGCCGCGGAGGTGCCATGGAGATCATCCACCAGACCGGAGCCGTCGATGGTCTTCTCAGGCCCGGACGCCCCGAATGAACTGGAGGCCGTGGCGGTGATGTTGCTGATGGGAATCGAGAAAGGCTCGACCATGAAACTCCAAACGGCGCCCTTGAAGACCGTTGAATCGGGTGCCGCATTGACTTCGTCGACCCGCCAGAAATAGGTCTGGCCGAAATCGAGCCTACCGACATCCACGGCATTGACGTCCAAGCCTGCGCCGACCTCTGCTCCGCGAGGATCGGCCCCGCTGGCGTCATTGGCGTCCTCCCAGGAAGTACTCAAATAGACATTGTGCGTCGCGGCATGGATGCCGGGCATCCAGCTAAGCGTTGCATCCCTGGATGCATCGGTGGAGCCGTCTTCGGGGCTGGGAAAGGCAGCACTGATCTGGTCAGGGACGGGCGTCGAGATGCTGAAGGTGTCATGCCCGGATGCCGTGATGCGTACTCCCATCACCGGTTTGTCCGTCTTGAAAACCACGCCAAAGGCATTTTGACCATTCACGTTAACACCCGTATTCTCATACACATTGGCAGCGGTGAAAGGGACTACTGCACCCAGCGAGCCATCGGCATTGATTGCCTGCCATGTCCCGGTATCGTTGCCCCCGCGCTCGAAATGAAAGAAAGTATTCGTCAGGAAGGGGAAGATCGTCTGCTGGAAGTCAATCCCATCGATCGAAGAGATATTTGTGCCGCCGTTCAGCGTGAACAGGAAATTGTCGCCTTTTGACCCCACGTCACCTGCCTTGACGCTCGAGGTGCCTGCGACCGTGACCGCGGGAGTCGGTGTTCCTTCCTCCCATAACACCTCATTGCCTCCCTGGACATACCATCGTGTGGTCGTACCCAGCAACAGATCTCCGTCAGCGACGACATACTCGACGCCCTCGTAGCGAAGGCTGATGATCGCCCCATCCTCCACCGTCACATCCGAAAATCCAATGAGCTCATCGGCCAGGGCGTGGGCATGAGCCAGCGCAAACAACAAGACAACGGCAAAGGTGGTTTTCTTGAACATCATGAATCCTCCTGTTAGCTTGGTGATCACCACTACGAAAACTTAATGCGTTGCGCAAGACACGCCTCCCCACTCATCAGATACTGATGACACCACTGCAAACACGATCCAATGTCCAAATTCCGCCGTCGCCCGATACGGTCGTTTTACGGCACACTGCGGATTCTGTACTCAACATGCAGTATTGTACCCCCCCCGGCCGCCTGAATACAAGGCAATTGCCACCCAGGGCGGGGCCAGGGGACGAGGGAACGTTGAGAGCGCTCAGAGCGCCATTGCCATGCCGACAGATCATTGAGAGAAAGCACAACATTTTAGAGAGCACTTGCGTTAAGGCGTTAAGTAGATATCCCCTGTTGGTAATGTCTCTGGCCGCCTACCGATTACTGGTTACTGACTACTGACCGACAACCGACCGATTACTGATCACTGGCAACTCATGCGAACATGGCATCAAGATGCGATCGCCCCCTCACTTCCCCAGCAACAGCGGAGCTGGTATACTGGTGGAATGATGTCTTCAAGGCAGAGCAGGCGAATATGGCAGAATTTTGCGGCGGCCACGAGACGATTCCTCATGCTCGTATTGCTGGTGTCCTTCGCTGTGAGACCCTCCCACGCCGCCACCCGCACCACAGCCGGCCTGCAGGCCCTCTACGACTTCAATTCCACCAGCGGCCCCATCGTGACAGGCCTATCGAGATGGGGCGCGGCGCTCGGCCTCGAGATCAGCGATCCTAAGGCTGTAAAACGATCCGAGGGTTCACTCTCGGTACGGGGCAAGACGCTCATTCGCACCCAGAAGCCCGCCGTCACGATCATCGAATCCATTCGCCGGTCCGGCGAAATCACCATCGAGGCCTGGATCCAACCCGCCAAGATCGACCAGAGTGGCCCCGCCCGCATCATCACACTCTCCAAGAATTCCAGCGAACGAAATTTTACGCTCGGGCAAGACGGGGATCGCTTCGAAGTGCGGTTTCGCACCACCAAGACCAGCGACAACGGGATCCCATCGCTCAGCTCTGGCCCCAAGAGCCTCACCACGGAGTTGACGCACGTGGTCTACACCCGCAGCCGCAGCGGCCAAGCGCGGCTCTACCTCAACGGCGAAGCAGCCGCCGAACAGACCATCAAGGGCGACACCTCGAACTGGAACAGATCCCATCGACTGGCCCTGGCCAATGAACTGAGCAAGGACCGTCCCTGGCAGGGGACCTACCACCTCGTTGCCATCTACAATCGCGACCTGACACCTGACGAGATCAAGCGGAACTTCGAGGCGGGCGCCGGGGCCGAAACCACCCTGGCAGGGGACCAACCCACTGCCGGGGAGCACCTCTTCGAAACCCAGGTCGCCCCACTCCTGGCCAAACACTGCCTGGAATGTCACGACTCGAGCACGCGGAAGGGTGGACTCGATCTCTCTCGCAGGGACACCGCCCTCGCCGGCAGTAAGCATGGCGAAGTCATCCTCCCCGGAAACGCCGCGGAAAGCCCGCTATGGGAATCCGTGGACGCCAACGACATGCCCGATGACCGTCCCCCGCTCTCCGCCCGGGAAAAGAAGATGCTGCAACAGTGGATCGATGAGGGCGCCACCTGGTCGCTGGAGACCATCGACCCGGCCATCTACACCCACGATAGACAGGCCGGAACGAACTGGGTGCGCAGACTCACCGTCGAAGAGTATATCGCCACGGTCGAGAGCACTGTGGGCGTCGACATCGACCAGGAGGCCCGCGAGATCCTGCCCCCCGATCTCCGCGCCGATGGCTTCAGCAACACCGCCTACAACCTGATCGTCGATCTCAAACACGTGGAGGCCTACGCCCGACTCGCCGAGATCATCGTCAGTCGGATGGACGTGATAGATTTCGCCGCCGAATACTCCCAGAGCCGCAAGCTCACCGACGAGAGCATGCGGGGCCTCATCTCCAAGATGGGCAACTGGGTCTTGCGCGGGCCCGTCGAAGATCGCGAAGTCGATTCCTACCGCGGCATCTCGACCACCGTGGCCAGCGCCGGCGGCAACTTCAAGGACGCCGTGGGTTTCATCCTCGAGGCCATGCTGCAGTCCCCCCGCTTCCTCTATCGCATGGAAAATCAGCGCGGTGATGGCGGTCGTTGGCCGGTCGACGAATACGAACTCGCATCGCGCATGAGCTACATCGTCTGGGGCGCCCCCCCGGATCGGGAACTGTTGAAGGCCGCCGAAGAGGGGAGGCTATTCGATTCCGCGGGCGTCGAGACACAAGTCGAGCGCATGCTCGAGGATCCCCGGGCCATCGAGAGGTCCACGCAATTCCTCCACGATTGGCTTGACCTCGACCGCATGGACCACCTGAGACCCAGTCCGGAGCGCTTCCCCAACTGGGATACCAATCTGGCGCCCGATATGCGAGAGGAAACCATCGCCTTCTTCAAAGAAGTCGTCTGGAACCAGAAACGTCCCCTTTCAGAGTTGCTCAATGCACAGGTCACCTATGCCACGGCGCGCCTGGCAGCACACTACGGTCTCGAGCCCGCTGGCAAGGGCCTGTCCCGCTACGACCTCTCCTCCGTGCCCAGCCGCGGCGGCTTGCTCACGCAGGGCAGCGTACTCACCGTCGGCGGTGACGACGCCTCCACCGTGACCCGCGGGCTCTTCGTTTTTCACGACCTCCTCCGCGGCGTCGTCAAGGATCCGCCCCCCGGTATCGACACCACACCGGTCCCGACCCGACCCGGGCTTTCCCAACGCGCGATTGCCACCGAGCGCATCGCCAACAGATCCTGCGGCGCTTGCCACAGCAAATTCGAACCCCTCTCCTTCGGTCTCGCGAGATTTGACGGACTGGGCGCCTATCACGCGGTGGATGAACACGGCAACGACCTGCGCGACGACGGCGAGATCCTCTTCCCCGGGGCAGCCAAACCCGTTTCGTACGGCTCCTCCGGCGAACTCATGGACCTGCTCGCCGGTAGCGAACGCGTGAGCAAGACCCTCACCTGGAAAGTCACCCAGTTCGCACTGGGGCGGCCACTCGTCTCGGCCGATGCCCGCATCGTCGACAGCATCCATGAAAAGGCTCGAAAAGAGGGAGGCACCTATGCCAACCTGATCAGCGCCATTGTCCTGAGCGACCTGGTACAAACCACTCGAACGGAGACCCACTGATGAAGAGAACACCCCTCAATCGCCGCACCCTGCTCAAGGGTTTGGGAGGCGTCGCCATCGGACTGCCTCTCCTCGAGGAAATGCTTATTTCAAATGCCGGCGCCGCGGCGAAGACGGTTCCCGTGCGGGCGTTTAACGTCTTCTTCGGATTGGGCATCCCCGCCCCGCTCCAGACCGAGGGCTTCGAGGGGGTTCTCGAACCGCTCCAGCCGCTCGCTGACAAGCTTCTCATCATGCGCAACGTCGATCAGGTCCGCTGTGACGAATCCGGCATCAATGCCCACTTCGACGGCGCCTCGGGTTCCTTCACGGCCGAGCCGCCCGACGGCGAAGCCAAGGCCGGAGGCCCCTCCATCGATCAGGTCATCAAGAAGGCGCACTATCCTCGGGGACTTCCCGACGGCATGGTGCCCACCCTGATCGGCGGCACCTTCTTCCGCCGCAGCCGCGTCAGCCGCTACGTCCACAGCTACAACATGTACGGCACCGTCGCCGCCACCATCCAGGAAAAGCCACGTGATCTCTTTGATCGGGTCTTCGGCACACTCACCCTGCCCGACAGCGCCAATGGCCGCACCCAGCGCCTGCGACGCAGCGTTCTCGATTCCGTTGTGGACCAGTACCGATACTACACCGGCAAAAACTCACCCCTCGGGGCCGCCTCCAGGGCCCGCGTCGCCGACCACCTCAGCCGCATCAGGGAGCTGGAACAACGGGCCTACGAAATGAAGGAAAGGCCCGCCGACTCACCCGAGCTGCCACCTCGCTCCAAACTCCTGCACGGAGGCCCCGCAGATCCCGGTGGCCAGGGCATCGACATCACCCTCGACGATCTCAGCACCGAATGGCGTCTGATGGCCGACCTCTACGCCCTGGCGATCCAAACCGATCGCGTCCGCTTCGGCGCCCTCACCTTCCTCGCCGCCGGGGAACGCATCCGCCTCACCGGCGACTATGTCTATCAAGGGAAAAAAATCTTCACCTTCGACGACGCCGCACAGCACAATGCGACCGGCGACAAGGGCTGTAGTCACGAGTGGTGGCATAAGTTCGACGAAAAGAGAGAGAATACTCAACTGCGAGCCCATGCCCACATGAAGATGCGGGAAGTGTCTTATTTCCTGCAGGCGCTCGACGGCGCCGACTCCGTCGAAGCCAACGGCAAGACCCTCCTCGAGAATTCACTCATCACCATTTCCACCGAATCCGGTGACGGGCGACACTCCGATGCCAAGCGGGAGCTGTCCGGCGTCTTCCATGCCATCACCGGCGCCAACGGCCGCTTCAAGACCGGCCAGATCATGGATGTCAACGCCGAGGGCCTCGACGTCTACAACACCATGCTGCAAGCCATGGGCGCCTCCCATCGCCTCGGTCCCGCCGACCGTCAGATGACACCGACCGACAAGATCCGGGCTTAAGGACCCGCACAACAATAACTTACCGTTTCTCCATCTCATCTTCACGCCATCTTCGTCCGTTCCTCAATCGCGCAATCCTCAACGTAGAACTGCTACGCTTCCGGTATCGCTCAATCGATCACGAACGAATCTGACGCAAATCTGAGCGTAAACCCAATGATTTATTCTTGCACAACTCCTTAGCTGGACCACCCGGTTATTGGGGTGGGCGTCTTTTTTACCAAAAACCTCGGTCCATTCAGATATTCTGGTAAACAGATTTCCGTGATGATGCTCTTTAATGGATGAGATCTCTGAACTCGAGGTTCTGACTGAAGCCTGGGATTTCCTGATGGCAGTTTGAACTGCTGAAATGGTCATGACCCGGGCTAAACCCGAACTTGTCAAAACCAAGTTTTGATAATTTAGTCGAACAGTACAGCCAACAGGTACTGAATACGGCCCTGCGCATACTACGGGATCCGCAGGGGGCGATGGAGGTACATCAAGACGTTTTCCTGGCGATCTTGAAACGGTGGCATCGTTACGATGGTGAAGTCCAGTGGCGCCACTACCTCTATCGCATGACGATTCGCAAGGCACTTCATCAGGCCAAGGCCATGAGAAAGGCCAAACCGATTGAAAGCATGGAGCAGGGCCTGGCCGCGAAGGACCGGCCGGAGGCGTCTCTCGTCGCCCAGGAGTTGCAGCAGAGGCTCATGGAGCACCTCAATAAACTCCCGGCTCGTCAGGCGGAGGTGTTTATACTCCACCGTCTCGAAGGACTCAGCTATCAGGCGATTGCCGAGGGTCTATCCTGTGCGGAGAGCACGGTCCGGGTACACCTATACCGGGCTCTGAAACGCCTGGACAAAGGGATGCGGGATTATCTGGAATGACTGATTAGACGAGATGACTACGCACGGACACCCATCAAAATGGCTGCCGGCTCATGCCCTGGGGGACCTTGACGAGATCCGGGACCTACAGGTGCGGCAGCATCTGACCCAGTGTGCGGGTTGTTCCGCAAGGGTCTCTCGTCTACAGGCCATTCTCGATCTTGCCGATGGGCTCGCTCAACTACATGCCGAACCGTCCCTCCTCATGGCATCCAGGCGGGCCATCGCCCGGGCCGTGGAGAATCAATCCGGACGCCGTCATACCCCTTTTAGACCTCTTGTGCCTCGATGGGAACATTTCACGGCGGGTACACTTGCCAAGGTGGCCGTCGCGGCCCTGATTCTAATAGGTGCATGGGTGACCCTACGTGTTCGCCTTAACCGCCCTGACCCGGGAGTCAATTCCACCTACGTCGTGCCTCAGAACCAGGACCGGCCCGCGCTGCGGGGTGGCGACGGGCGGCAGGATCTCGTCCCAGACTCACAGCAGACGCAATTACAGCAGGCCTTGGCCCTCTATGAGCAGGGGCGCGTGGCCGAATTCAGTGCCTTGTTTGAAGCCGGCGCCGTTCCAACCCAACTGGCCGTGATTGACTATCTGGCGGCCTTGGATGAGCCGCCGGCCCTGGCCCGGCTGGCCGACCTGGCCGCGCGTATGGACTTGGCATTAGCGGTTCGGCAAGCGGCGGCCCGCGCCCTGGAGGCGGCCGAATCCCTCCCTGCCGGGTCCGCCGAGCCGAATAAGCCGGTGGTGCCTGGCCCGAGCCCGGTTGGGGCGCCCCAGGATATCGACAATACCGCGGAGACCCTCCTCGGCCTCATAATCATTGATGCAGGGACCGGTGAATCCGTTCCGGAGGTCGAGTGCCAAATTCGCCAGATTACCAAAGAAGAAAGCTTCAGGGAGACTCTTCTGACCGATGCCCGGGGCCGCTGTACCTTTGACCACCAGGGCAGAGACTACTACCGCCTGAGCATCAGGCTATTCAAGCCGGGCTATGCCTTAAAGTATCTGGCCTGGCAAGGTGAGTCTTTGCCCCTGCAGCAAGAAGTGACGCTAGACCAAGGCGTGGCCATCGGCGGTGTGGTTCAGACTGAAGAGGGCCAACCGATTGCAGGCGTCACGGTATCGGTACTATTCAGGCCGCCTCTGCCCATGGCAAGGTCAAGGTCTCAAAACTACGCGTATTCACCGGAGGGCCCACCCACCACAGACGAGGAGGGCCGTTGGCGCTATGAGCACTTCCCCTCGGAATTGCAGCAGGTTCGAATTGCCCTAAGTCATCCCGACTATATTAGCGTCGAGCCGTCCGGCACCCTTGCGAACCTGGGCCAGCTTGTCACTGAGGATTTCCCCAGTTGGATGCACAGCGGATTACGTGTCACGGGCACCGTGACCAATCAGGCGGGAGAGCCCATTGAAAGTGCATCCGTTCTTTCCGTCTTTTCAGGGGGCCGGTCTTTCCGTCGCATCGAAACCCTGACCGATGCCAATGGCGTGTACGCTTTCGACAAGTGGGAAAGCGGCCAGACGGTTTTTACGGTGAAGGCCGCGGGGTATGCCCAGGATTGCTTGCAGGTTATTGTCGGACGGGCGTCCCCAGACGTTCATTTTATGTTGAAACCGGAGTATACGCTCGATCTCACCGTCGTCGATCCGAATGGCAATCCTATTGCGGGGGCTTTGGTGGAGGGACGTTACTGGCGAAACGAGTTTCGGGGCTTGCTCCTGAATAACATCCGGATTCGGCAAGAGACCGACGAACAGGGCCTTGCCCTCTTACGCACCCTGCCGGCCGAAACCATTGGCTATCGAATCAGCAAGGAGGGATATGCCGGTCTGTGGCGTTACGATATGCAGGGTACCGCAGGCGCGTATCAAGTCACGCTACGCCCTGAAGGCAGCGTGTCCGGCCACGTCTATGACCGGGAGACGGAAGAACCGGTCGAGGCGTTTATCTGCACTGCCATTGCCCAGGGGCCAAGAATCCTGGGGGGGGAGAAGGGCGTTCCCTTTTCAACCCCGGCACCGGCGCCCTCCGTCAAGGTGGGCGAGGGGCAATACGAACTCTCGTTTTCATACCAAACGGCGGGCATCACCCTGCGCGTCCAAGCGGATGGGTACGAGCCCTATGAATCCCCGACGTTTCACAGTGACGGCAGCACCGCGGTGCATGATATCTACCTGACACCGGCCGACACGCTCGCCGTCACCGTTTACGAGCCCAATGGCTCACCGGCAGTGAAGACCCGGGTCTGGATGATATCCAGGCGGGCTTTGGTGCGAAATGGAAGAGTAGAACCGAGTCGCTCCAATCAGGCCTTTGAAACGGATCACCTCGGTCAGTTTCATCTGGGCCCCCAGGGGCAGGCCTTCAAACTCCTGGCGCTCAGTGACCGGGGATTTGCCGAAGTTAAGGATACCGTCCTACTGGCGAATCCCGTCGTCTCTCTCCAGCCCTGGGGACGGGTCGAAGGTTTTGTCTATTCCGGCCTGGAACCCGTGGCCAACGCCTCGGTTTCCCTTTCGGCGAATGCCGCAGCGCGAAGGCGTGAACGGGAAGAGATCTCCGTGGATTGGCATTACTCCGCGACGAGCAATCAACAGGGATACTTCAAATTAGATCGTGTCCGCCCGGGATCCATGAGGATTCGCCGCAGGATCAACACCGGGCAGGTGACCTTCCAGACGATTGAGGCCCTTAAGGCAGAGGTCGTTGGCGGGCAAACCGTCACGCTGCAAATCGGTGGCGGTGGACGCAAGGTCACCGGTCGCCTCGTGCTGCCGGATGACCTCGAAAAACTCGGTCGGACACCAGAAAGCACCTCGGTCGCGTGGGCGGTGCGCGCCTCGTCTGCCGTGCCGTTCGTGTTCCGACCCGTCAAGGTGAAAGTGCAGGGCCATGAAACGTTGCTCATCGATGGCGCAATGGCAGCAAACTTTGGGCTACGGGTGGTCGACATGTCGGCGGGTCTCCCGATCCTTGGGTTCAGATTCGACACCGGCACATCCGAAGAAGACCACCGGCTGATCAACGGTCCCGTTTCGTACGCCGCCGCTGTCGTGGCCTCCGGTATCAAGGCCCGTGACGCCCTCGGGAGTCTCCCCAACGTAGAAGCCCGCGTCATTGTGGTACCGGCGACTCGCGACCCCCTGGACTTCGACATCACAAAAGACGAAGCCGCCAAGATGTTTGACGAGGGCTACGAAGCCACCTCCCAGCAGCTCGCCAACTCGTAACGCTGGCGTCGACCAGTCGATCGAACCCGAAGCCCCTGCGCGACGCGCCGTCGCTGTTGAACGCGCGATTGTGGGCGCAGCACCATGTTGCGCCCACAATCATTGCCGCTCTAAAGGACGACCGCCTAGCTGGCAACAGAGCCTGGTCGTCAGTCGTCTGAGTCGCTGTCATCACCATCGAACAAACCCAGGTCCTCGATCAAATTGCTGAACGTTTTGGCAATCTGCTTGTAACCCTTGTTTGTCGGATGAATGTCGATCTGCGGCCCAACGGTGTCTGGGTCGTAGTCGCTCAACATGTACGTTCCGTGGTGCTTCTCGCACATCCGGGTGTACTTGCAGATTGAACGGAAGTTCTTAGGAATCTTCCCGCTCGTATCGAACGTGTCGAACGCGTTCTCAACATCAGCGACCGGCACGCCAAGTGCGGCATAGACGGCTTCGATCGTGCCGTTGAAGAGTGGAACCAGGGCCTGTGTGGACAGGGCAAATACCGGATCGACGGGCCAGAAACCGAGGCTCGAGTTGTAGTAGTTCATCGCAATGATCGGGACGCCTGGTGCGGCGGCTTGCAATGCCGCGAGAATTACCGTCAGGTTTGCGCCGATCTGATCAAGAGCACCGAAGAAACAAGGGATCCCCGCTGGGGTAGCGAAGTTGCAACCGAGGATGTCGTTTGCACCCATCGTCAATGTGATGAGCTTGACTTCGCCGGGGTTGGCGGCCAGATAGGCAAGCGCGGCGGCCAACTGCGAGGATCCGCCGGGTGGCAGGAATGCGCTATCTCCGTAGCAGAACGACCCGTAGTTACCGTCGAGCATTTCGCGGGTGTCATCGCCAGGGCAGGCGAGGTTCACGAACGTGTCGAACCCGTATTCATCTTTGAGATCTTTGAACAAGCGGCCGGTGTACCCGTTGTCGGTAAACGGTACTGGCTGCTGGGTGCCGGCAGCGATCGAATCTCCCAACGCCAGGTAGGGTGCCGCCACCGCCTTCACTCTCGTCGTCGTGCGCCAGCGCAGGTGAGACGACCAAAGTCGACATCACAAGTGCGGCGGAAATGAGTAAAATCAAACGTCGTTGCATACAAACCTTCTTTTTCGACTTCCACACCTTGACGCCGACCACTCAGAGGAGTCGGAAAAAATGCGTAGTGCAACCAAATATGGGTCCCTCCGTGAAGCACCTCACTGCGCGACCCAGACCGTGCGAACTCGCGCATCGCGGCGGCCCTGTGGTTTTGCGGAGGGAGTGGGATTC
>JADFMM010000162.1 GCA_022563885.1 Planctomycetota bacterium
GATTACTATATTTCCTGATTGCGTTTCTTGGGCGGGGCCAAAGGCCGGTATGCGTCGCTTCAGCCATTTCAATTCGTGCTTGACGGGAAAGAGGAGGGTGCTTATGATACATGTACGTGCATGTACTTGTATATTGAGAAGGGAACTTGTATGGCGACAAAGACGATAACGATTGATATGGCAGCCTATGAAAGGCTGAAAGCGGTCCAAAAAGACAAGGAATCCTTTAGTCAAGTCATTAAGAGGGTCATTGTGAAGCCATTGGATTTTCAGACTTTTTTGAAAAACATCAGGAAAACCTCCATCAGTGAGGAGGCGACCATGGCCGTCGAAACGCAGATAGAAAAAAGACACGTACCCTCATAATGGCATGCCTGGATACGACGATTCTGATCGACCTGCTGGGTAAGAAATCACAACTCAAAGAGCGGGCCATTGCCAAAGTTGAATCGTTGATAGGCAATGGCCAATCACTGGCCACAACACGGTTTAATGTCGCCGAACTCTATGTAGGCGTATCACGATCCCGAAATCCACAACGTGAAGAAAAGGCCATCCATTCGCTTTTAAGCAACTTTGAAATTTTGGAGTTTACTGATACCGGCGCTCGTGCCTTTGGCTTCACCACAGGTTTTCTGCAGGCAATCGGCAAGCCTTCCGGGGACATGGATGTCCTCATCGCTGTGACCGCCATGGTTCATGGGCGTGTCTTAGTGACACGTAATCCGAGGCATTTTCAACATATCCCGGATCTGAGGCTTGAGGGTTATTGAGTAGTCGGGATGTCATGCATCGGCCTGGCAGCAGATCACTGATTACAGATTACTGATTACCGATCACTGCCCATGGCCCGCCTGGCGGCGGCGACCACGGCGTCGGTGGTGATGCCGAATTTTTCGAAGACCTTCTGCTGGGGACCGGAGCTCCCGAAGCGGGTCATGCCCACGAACTCGCCGGCGCAGCCGATGTACTTGTGCCAGCCCAATTCGACGGCGGCTTCGACGCCGACGCGGGCGGTGCAGGTCGGCGGAATCACTTCATCCTTATAGGCCTGGCTCTGCTGCTCGAAGAGTTCCCAGCAGGGCATGCTGACGATCTGCGCGTTGACGCCCTCTCTACCCAGCGTCTCCCCGGCCGCCATGGCCAAGGCCACTTCCGAGCCGGTGGCGAGGATGAGGCAATCGGGTTTGTCCACCTTAACGAGGCAATAGGCCCCCTTGGGGACGCCGGTTGCCGAATCATGGCGGTTCTGATCCAGGACGGGCAGACCCTGTCGCGTGAGACAGAGACCCACGGGACCCGTGGGATGCTCGAGGATGTACTTCCAGGCATGGGCCGTTTCATTGGCGTCCGCCGGGCGGAAGGTCAGGAAATTGGGCAGGGCACGCAGGGTGGCCAGATGTTCGACCGGCTGATGGGTGGGCCCGTCTTCGCCCAGGCCGATGCTGTCGTGCGTGAAGACAAAGATGGTGGGGTACTTGGCGATGGAGGCGATTCTAATGGCGCCCCGCATGTAGTCGGAGAAGACGAGGAATGTCCCCGAATAGGGGCGCACGAGTCCGCTGACGGCGATGCCATTCATGATGGAGCCCATGGCGTGTTCGCGCACGCCGTAGCGGATATAGCGTCCGCCGTGGTTGTCTCTCTGAAAATCACCCGCGCCTTCGAAGAGCGTGTTGTTGGAGGGTGTCAGGTCGGCAGAGCCCCCCACGACCAATGGCAATTTTGGCATTAGGGCATTGAGCACCTTGCCGGAGGCCTGACGGGTCGCCAGGGTCGTTCCTCCCTCGAAGGTGGGCAAGAGGTCATCGAGATTAAAGGGCAGCTTGCCGGCCAGGGCATCCCCGATCTGGCGGGCCAGATCCGGATACTGCTGTGAGTAGTCGGCAAACATCGTCTGCCAGGTGTCGTAGGCGCCCTGTTTTTCGGCGCACTTGCTGCGGTAATGGTCATAGACCTCATCGGGGCAATGGAACTCGGTATCGGGGTCCCAGCCGTAGTGCTCTTTCATCAGGCGGATTTCATCGGCACCTAAGGGTGCGCCATGGGCGGCGGCAGTGTCCTGTTTGTTGGGTGCGCCGAGGGCGATATGGGTGCGTACCTTGATGAGCGTGGGTCTTTGGGTCTCGCTCTTGGCGTCCTGCACGGCCTCGGTGATCGCCTCCAGGTCGTTGCCGTCGCCGTCCAGGACGATGACGTTCCAGCCGTAGGCCTCATAGCGCTTGGCCACGTCTTCGGTGAAGGAGAGCGCGGTGTCACCGTCGATACTGATGTGATTGTCGTCGTAGATCACGACAAGATTGTCCAGGGCCAAGTGCCCGGCCAGGGAACTGGCTTCGGAGGAGAGACCTTCCTGCTGGCAGCCATCGCCGCAGAGGACGTAGATGTTGTAGTCGAAGACGGGAAAGCCCTCGCGGTTGAACTGATTCGCCAGATACTTCTGGCAAATCGCCATGCCCACGGCATTGGAGAGACCGGCCGCCAGGGGACCCGTTGTCACTTCAATGCCCAGATCGATATCGTACTCGGGATGGCCGGGAGTCTTGCTGTCGACCTGGCGAAACTGCTTCAGATCCGCCAGGCTCCAATCGTAACCGCAGAGGTGAAGCATGGTGTAAAGCAACATGCTGCCATGGCCGGCCGACAAAACGAAACGATCCCGATTGATCCAGCGGGGATCGGCCGCATTAAAGTTCATGATGCGGGTCCACAATGCATAGGCCGTGCAGGCGTTGCCGATGCACATGCCCGGATGGCCCGATTTTGCTTTTTCTACCGCCTCGGCGGCTAGGAATCTAATCACATCGATACTGAGCTTCTCTATGTCCGTGTCTATCATGCTGAAGGTTTCCCGTGAACAAACAATGGTTGGATTCCGCTTGGAAATAAAGACGCGTACTCTACCAGCGAAGTCCCCTTTAGGCAAGGAGAAACCAGAGTCTTAACATGCGGTTGACCGGCCCGTGGCGATCGGGTATACCTCCTTGGATGCCTACGCACTCGATGGGAAGACGCCATACATGCACCAAGAACACGGACGCTATGGACCGTCGTCGCTTCTGCGAGCGGAGTTTACTCTTTGCGGCCGGATCTCTCCTGGGTCCCGCCGCGGCACCGGCGCAGACCGCGCTGCCCTACCGGATCGTGCGGGACATCGAGTATGCCCGCGTGGATGGGTTGGTCCAGCGACTGGACCTCTACCTGCCCGCAGACGTGAGCCGTCCGCCGCTGGTGGTCTGGATCCATGGCGGTGCCTGGCGTTCGGGCTCCAAGAACAAGATGCCGTTAACCGGCTTGGTTGAGGCAGGCTATGCGCTGGCCAGTCTCGATTACCGCCTGTCGCCCGTGGCCAAGTTTCCGGCGCAGATCCACGACTGCAAGGCGGGGATTCGCTTCTTGCGGGCGCATGCAGAGCAGTATGGTTACAACGCTCAACGTATCGGCATCGCCGGATCATCGGCCGGGGGACACTTGGTGGCGCTGCTGGGTGTCACGAATGGCCACTCCGACCTGGAAGGCAACGTGGGCGGACACCTCGACGTCTCTTCCGATGTGCAGGCCATCGTCGACTATTACGGTCCCACCAACTTCATGACCATTCTTAAGCAGTCCACGCCGCATGGACTCGGCGTGCGGGTCCCGGCACTCAAGCTTCTCTTGGGCGGACGGCCGGAAGACTTTCCGGCACTGGCCAAACTGGCCAGCCCGGTTTTCCATGTGGATGCCAAGGACCCTCCCCTCTTGATGCTCCATGGCGACCAGGATCCCCAGGTGCCGATCAACCAGTCCCATGAGCTGCATGCCCGCTACAAGACTCAGAAGCTCGATGTCCAGTTTGAGGTAGTGCATGACGCGGCCCATGGCGGTAAGGCCTTCTATGACGAGCAACGCTTAGGCCTGGTAAAGACATTTCTGGACCGACACCTGCGGGGCGAAACGCCCTAGGCGAAGAACTCCTTGCAGGAGAGCTATCATGACTGATCCAATCGTGGCAGAGGTTCGGCGAATCCGCAAGGAAATTGAAGCAGAACCCGGTGGTGATTGGGATGCGCTCGAACGGCATCTCATGGAGAGCCAGAAAAAACGATCCGATAACCTCATGACCTACTCACCCAAGAGATTGCCCGACCGGGGGATCGCCTGACATCAACAGTTTATGGTAGCCACTGACACACACATTACGGTCTTCCAACATCTCGCTATCCTGACCACGATCACCGCCGTTCTCAGTTACGTTAATCATCGCTTCATCAAAATGCCGACGGCCATCGGCTTGATGGTGCTCACGATGGCCGGCGCCGTCTTGCTGATCGCGCTCAAGGCAGCGGGCATCGATATCGAATCCCGTGTCCATCCCTTCGTGGCCTCCATCGACTTCGAGGCGGTACTCATGGATTCGATGTTGGGTTTCCTCCTCTTCGCCGGGGCCCTGCATGTCAACATCGACAGCCTGCTGGATCGCAAGTATACCATCGGCATCCTGGCGACTGTCGGTGTGGTGACATCAACGCTCCTCATTGGCGGACTCGTCTACGGCTTGAGCCGCGTCATGGATCTGGAGATGGCGTGGATTTATTGCCTGTTGTTTGGGGCCCTGATTTCGCCAACCGATCCCATCGCGGTCCTGGCCATCCTGAAAAAGGCGAATGCGTCCCACGGCATAAAGACCAAGCTGGCCGGAGAGTCCCTCTTCAATGACGGTGTGGCGGTGATCCTCTTCATCGCCCTACTGGACATCGTGAAAACCAGCCAGGGCGGGGGCCATGCTGAGGGGCACGGGGTGGGCATGCTGCTCTGGCATTTTCTAAAAGACGCCGGCGGTGGTGTCCTCTTGGGCCTTGTCAGTGGGTATCTCGTGTTCCTTCTGCTCAAGAGCATCGACAACTACCAGGTCGAAGTGCTGCTGACGGTGGCGCTGGTGGCAGGCGGATACGCCTTGGCCCAGCAACTGCACGTGTCGGGACCGCTGGCCATGGTGGTGGCGGGACTCATGATCGGCAATCATGGCCGCCAATTGGCCATGTCACCGCAGGTCGTCGAACGCCTGGACACCTTTTGGGAGATGATCGACGAGTTGCTTAACGCCCTGCTCTTCGTGCTCATCGGCCTGGAGGTGCTGATCCTGACGCTCAACGGTCGCTATATCTTGGCCGGCGTGATCGCCATTCCCATCTGCCTGGCCGTTCGCTTCGTCTGCGTGGCGGTGCCCATCACCCTGCTGCGCCAGAAGAGAGAATTTTCACCCAATTCGATCAAGATCCTGACCTGGGCCGGCTTGCGGGGCGGCATTGCCGTCGCGCTGGCCTTGGCCATCCCGGCGGACGATCACACCCCTCGTGAACTCATCCTGACGATGACCTACGTGGTGGTTGCCTTTTCGATTGTGGTACAGGGTTTGACCGTCAAGTATCTCGTTAAGTGATCGTAAGACCTTGAGGAACAAGATCCGCAAGGTGATCACCGATGAGGAGCACGCCCTTTCCCAAGAAGAGCAATGGTTTCTCTACCACGACCTCGATGGGCTCTTTACCGCCGTTCAGCTCTATAGCTATCCGGGACAATACCTGAGGGAGCATCCCTCGGTGACACGCATCGCAGAAACGTTATTGAAACTGGAAGAGGATGTGTTGGGGGAAGGACGGTACGAGGGCCGCAGAATCGCGTACCTCAAGTTCGGCGCACCCATTGACGTGAATGCCTTTGCGGCGGACCAGGGACTGGATCAGAAGACCGCGGTGGGTCCGCTGACCCGACGTATCGCCGAGGAGATCCAGCGACTCATTGAAGCCACGGCGCTGAAGAGGCTGAAGGCTGAAGGATGAAGGATGAAGGATGAAGGATGAAGGCTACGGGCTGAATTTATTTCTGCGCGACCGCTAAGTGCGCAGGTAGTTGTGGAACTCCCGTTCAAATTCGGGAAAATAGTTCGAGATGAGCGGCAGGTTGAAGCTCCGTAGAATCGACTCCTTGCTCTCCCGGTCCAGCAGAAAGCGGAATGCGGCCTCTACGCACTGCGCTTTGGTTATGTTGCCCATCGTGAGTCGCTGATAGAGGTCCTCGGGCACAGTCACGCGATGCGTCGTCTTGGAGCGCCCGTCCGCGACGACCACGTCACACACTGTTTCATCGCCACTTCCTGTCTCTGTCACCGTGATCTCCGCCATCAGGTCAACTCCTTTCCCCGGGCCATCAGAATTTTCCCGGTGCGGATCAGCTCGATGATCCCGTAGGGGGTCAACATGTCCACCATGGCATCCAATTTTTCCGTACTCCCGGTGACCTGGATGACGAGCGATTCGCTGTTGAAGTCCAAGGTCTCTGCTTTGAAATGCTCGCAGATCTGCAGAATAGGCGTGCGCGTTTCGTCCGGGGCCTTGACTTTTAGCAGGGCCAGTTCCTTGGCGATCACGTTTTCCCCGGTGTGGTCCGTTGCGTGCAGCACGTCGATGAGCTTGCTGGTCTGCTTGATGATCTGTTCCAGCGTTTCCGGGTCCCCCTTGGCGGTGATGGTGAGGCGGGAGGTCTCTTCTCCCTGCGTCGGTGAGACCACCAGAGAGTCGATGTTGTAGCCTCGACGCGAGAAGACCTGGGCGAGGCGGACGAGGACACCGGGCTTGTTGGTGGCGAGGATGCTAATCGTGTGGGTGCTGGATCTATCGATGGCGCCGTTGTTCATTAGGTACTCCCCGTGGGCTTGTCCATCTTGGTGTCGGGACGTTCGATCAGCATGTCCTCGAGACGCTTGCCGGCTGGGATCATGGGAAAGACGTTATCGGCCTTTTCGACCTCGCAATTCACGACACAGGGCCCCTCCTGGTAGTCCAGGGCCCGGCGAAGGATCTTGCGGACATCGGCCGGTCGCTTGAGCGTCAGACCCTTGCAGCCCGGGTAGCTGTTGGCCAGTTTGGCAAAGTCGGGATTGCCCTCCAAGTCCACGCCGCTGGTGCGGTCCTCATAGAACAGTTCCTGCCACTGCCGGACCATGCCCAGGTAGTGGTTGTTCAGGACCAGGATCTTGATCGGCAACTTGTGCAGGGCGGCGGTGGCCAACTCACTAAAGGTCATCTGAAAGCCGCCATCTCCTACGATGGCGATCACCAGATCCTTGGGCCGCCCGAACTGCGCCCCGACTGCCGCAGGAAAGCCATAGCCCATGGTGCCCGCTCCGCCGGAGCTGAGCCAGTTGTGGGGGACATCGGTCTTATAGAACTGGGCCGCCCACATTTGATGTTGCCCGACGTCGGTCGCTACGATCGCCTTGCCCTCGGTGAGTCGATAGATCTCATCGATGACATGCTGCATCTTCAGCCCCCCCATCTTCTTGTAGTGAAGTGGGTACTTCTTCTTGTAGCCGGCCAGATGTTTGAGCCACGCCTGGTTCTTGCCGCGCCGGACATGCTTGAGCAGTTCGGAGACGACCTCTTTCGCGTCGCCCACACAAGAGACATGAGGCTTGATCATCTTGCCGATCTCACAGGGATCGATATCGATGTGCAAGCGGATGGCGTCCTTGCAGAAGGCCGGCGCTTGGCCGATGATGCGATCATCGAAGCGCGAACCGATGTTCAACAAAAGGTCACACTCCACCACCGCCTTGTTCGCATAGGCCGTCCCGTGCATGCCGATCATGCCGAGACTCAGGGCGTGGGTCTCCGGAAACGCCCCCTTCCCCAGCAGGGTCGTTGTCACGGGGGCCGCCATGGTCGCAACGAGTTTGGCGACGACGCCCATCGCCCCGGAGATCAGCACGCCGTGCCCCAACAGCAGCAAGGGCCTTTGAGCCCGATTGATGTGGTCGGCCATCTTTAAGACGGCCTCCCGATCATACGCATAGGAGGGGTCGGTTCGATACCCCGGAAGATCTATTTCCTGGTCCAAGGACCCCGTAAAGGGTCCTTGAGTGACATCCTTGGGCAGATCGATCAAGACCGGACCGGGGCGGCCGGTGGTGCTGATATGGAAGGCCTCCCGGACCACTCGGGGGATGTCGTCTGTCTCTCTGACCAGATAGCTGTGCTTGACCACCGGCAGGGTGATGTTAAAGATGTCCGCCTCCTGAAAGGCGTCCTTGCCCAGCATGGGTCGGATCTGCTGGCCGGTGAGGACGATGATGGGGATCGAGTCCATGTGGGCGGTCATCAGGCCGGTGATGGTGTTCCCGGCGCCGGGGCCGCTGGTGACCAGGACCACCCCCGGCTTGCCCGTCGCCCGGGCGTAGCCATCGGCCATATGGGTGGCACCCTGCTCGTGCCGGACCAGCACCAATTTGATCTTGGTCCGGGTGGTGACCAGCGCATCGAATATGGGGATGGCTGCGCCCCCGGAGAGTCCGAAGATGTGGTCGACGCCCTCCTTTTCCAGACACTTGATCAAGGCCTGGGCGCCCTCCATGGGTATAGCCGTCTTCTTCACGGTCCTTTCCGAAGGTCTCTTCGTCTTCACTGTTGCAGGCACAAGGTTTCCCTTTTTTTATTTAAGTGTCAGTCATGAGACAAGAACGCGGCTCAAGAACAATCATATTATCGTAATATAAAGGGATCATGTATAGGATTTACGGAAAAACCATAAAGAATTGTGAAAAGTCTGGGGTACACCCCCGAAATCATTCTAAAAACTAGACCAGTTCCAAGATATCGTCGGTTATTTCTCGCCCACGAGATAGGCGACCCACCCGGCATCGGCCTCACCTTGCGTCGTGGCGGTGAAGACGCCGTCGCCCTCCCCGTCCTCAGTCGTCCCTTCCCAGTAAGCCGTGGCGCGATAGCCCGCCTCGGTCAGGATCTCGGTCAGTTCCGGAAAGGTCCAGAGTCGCCAGTCGTAGATGAAGGCATTCTTCAGTTGCGACCCATCCTCGAACTTGAAATGGATTCGACACTGGGCGGCGCCGGTGATGGGGTTGTACATGGCCTGGTGCCAAACATAGGTGAAGTTCTCAATCTCGCTTTCCTCTTTCAATTCCTCAAAGGCCTCGTAGCCACCGAAGAGGTCGAGGAAGAAGATGCCATCGGCCACGAGCGACTCACGGACCCGCCTGAAGTAGCGAATCATCTGGGCCCGTTCCTGGAAGATCCAGTAGCTGAAGTTCATGGCCAGCACCACATCCATCGGCTCCGTCTTCACCTTCATCACATCGGCTTGCACGAGTTGGATGCGTTTCTGCTGCTTGGGTGTCAGCTTGGCGATGAGGTGATCACGGCCCCACTGCTGTACCTCCATATCCAAATCAATACCGGTCGCGGTATTCGTGGCGCGGCGACGAACCCACTCACAGGAGGTATTGGCCGTCCCACAGAAATCCTCGCGCAGCCGACGCGCCCGACGTCTGCGCAGTTTCTTAAAGGTGTCGTCCACGAAATCGATTTCCGATTCCACACATTGGACGGAGGCTTCGTATAGTTTGTGTTTGTCGGCCTGGGAGGCCATCGTCGGTTTGGAAGAGCGTGACTTCTTCTTGCGGCGTTTGCTCATAGGGTATTTGCATCCTTATCGAGATTTCAATTTCCGCAGCAGTATAGCGGCTACTGGGGAGAGGTCAACGCCCAGTCGTCAACCAGGACTATCGGAGTCGTCTGATAGAGTTCAGTGCTGTGCAACACCTCCTGGCACTGCGAGATAAACCAGCAAACGTGGAAGGTGAGCCTGAATCTCGGTTTGGATGGATCCCGCTGTCCTGGCGTGCCATCATCACGAACGCGTGGAAGTTGGGTTGCCTATGAATTCTATCACATTCTTTTTCAACCGATTGAAGTCTGTCAACTTGCCCAAGAAGGGACCGGCAAGAAACAAGTTGATCTCAGTCTAGTCACGCGGGGCTAGATTCTGGGCCCATCTGCTCGGAGGCTCCGCATGTTCAGGCTTCAGAGTAGAGAGGTGGCTGAAAATGACGTGAAGATGAGATGAGAAATGGATCATTTAATGATGCGGGGTTCCATAGCGAGCCCATTCGGAACCGGCAACGCGAAGCAGTAATACGCGTCCCCCGATTTAGTGCCCGGTTTGCCGCCGCCTCCGGCGGCAATGACCACGTACTGTCTGCCATCGATCTGGTAGGTCGCAGGTGAGGCATAACCGCCGGCATCCATTTGATGTTCCCAGAGCAGCTTGCCCGTGCGTTTGTCGTAGGCGTGGAAACGCTCGTCCATGGACGCGCCGATGAAGACCAGTCCGCCGGCCGTGACCAAGGGGCCGCCTATGTTGAAGGTACCGGTGGGAGGCTCGCCACGCTTTTCCAATTCCGGATAGGTACCCAGCGGGACTTGCCAGCGAATCTCACCCCGGTTCAAGTCTATGGCACTGAGCGTACCCCAGGGCCGTTTGTTGGCCGGGTACCCGTTGGGGTCGCGAAATTCACGGTGTCCGGTGGCCACGTAGGGAATCTCATCGGCCCAGCTCATCTCCAGCTCGCTGAGTTTTACCTTCCTGTCACCCCCCTCCTCGAAGAGGAAGGCCAGGACCGCCTGTTTCTCCATCTCCGTAAAACTCGCGAAGGAGGGCATCTGACCGCGACCGGTCTCCATCAATTGTCGGACCTGGTCTTGTGACATCCGCTGACGAACGGTCTTGAGAGAGGCGAGGCCCGGCGCGGCCGGGTTGCGCACGGTGCCATACCCGTGACAACTCGAACAGATGGTCTGGTAGAAGAGCTTGCCCAATTCAGCGAGCGTGATCTCCTCCTGGGGTTTTGCAGCCCGCATCGAGATCCATTCGGCTTCATTGCTGGCATTCACATAGAGCAGACCCGACTGGGGATCGAAGGCAGGCCCGCCCCACTCGGAGCCTCCGTTGAACTGGGGCAGGACGACCGAGGGCTTCATCCCCGGCGGGATAAAGATGCTACCCGTCACCATTGCCTTCAGTCGCTTGAGGACGGCCCGACGGGCGCCCGGCGATAAGTTGGTGACCTCATCGGCGGTGAATCGCTGTTGGGCATAGGGAGGCGGCTTGAGCGGGAAGGGCTGGGTAGGCCAAGTCGACTCGCCCGGTATCTCGGACTGGGGCACGGGACGCTCTTCGACGCCGAACAGGGGGCGGCCGGTCTCCCGATCCAGCAGAAAGAGATGTCCCATCTTGGTCACCTGAGCCACGGCGTCCACGGATCGGCCTTCGTGATTGACCGTGACCAGGACCGGGGGACAGGGCAGATCGTAGTCCCACAGGTCATGATGCACGACCTGATAGTGCCAGATGCGTTCGCCGGTCTCGGCATCGAGACAGAGGATGCAGTTTCCAAAGAGATTCTGGCCGACCCGATTGCCGCCCCAGTGATCATAAGAGGGCGATCCGGTGCCAAGGAAGACCCGCCCCCGCCGGGCGTCCAACGTGACGCCACCCCAGGCATTGGCGCCTCCCACGCGCTGCCATGCATCGGGAGGCCAGGTGTCGTAGCCGAACTCCTTCGGATGGGGAATGGTATGAAAGATCCAGCGTCGTTCGCCGGTCCGCAGGTCGAAGGCACGGATGTGGCCCGGTGAAGAGGCACTGGGACCTTCGCCCACACGAGACCCCAGAATCAAGAGATCCTGGTAGATGACACCCGGTGTCGGCGCGCTCACCGACAGAAAATAGACGTCGCGGTCCAGGCCCTCGTGCAGGTCGATGCGACCGGCGCTGCCAAACGTTTCGACCGGCGCTCCGGTGGCGGCATCGATGGAGTAGAGAAACGCGCCCGCCGAGAAGTAGATGCGACCCTTGTCCGGCAGCGGGTCTCGCCAGTAGACCAGTCCTCGATTGACGCCCGTGCCGCTCTGGCCCTTCCAGGGGTCAAAACGCCAACGCGGCCAACCCGTTGCGGCATCCAGCGCGACGAGACGCAGAGAGGGGGTCGTCAGGTAGAGGACGCCATCCACCATGAGCGGGTTGCACTCGATGGTCGAGGCCCCGCCGTTGCGCATGTCACCGGTTCGATAGATCCAGGCCAACTGCAATTGCCCGACATTGTTGGTGTCGATCTGGTCCGCCGAACTATAACGTGTGGCGGCATGATCTGCGCCATAGACAGGCCAGTCGCTATCCCCCCGGGCAACACCGGCCGCGGAAAGGCACACGAACGTTGCCGTGAACAGCCAGGACGGAGTTTTCAGGAAGAGCCTTGAGTGGCGTTGCATCCATGGGGAGCCATGGAAGTCGGTCTGCCTTCGCATGGGCGTCAAGGTGTCATGAGGCTCAGGATGGCTTCGAAGCGCTCATTCGAGGTACCTGGGCCGTCCCAGGGGCCCGCATCGGGGCCACCCCACAACTCCTCATCAAAGAGTCGACTGTCATTGTTGAATGTCACGTGGCTATCACCGAAAAGGGCCGTGATGCCCTGTGGCTTATCCCCCAGGCGGTGCGAGACAACATCCTTGTGCTGGATATTGTCGAACACGATCGGTTTCAAGCTCAGATTTTCCGGCCGCGATTTGTTGTGCAGCCAATAGTTGTAGGAGGTGCGGATCCTTGTATCGAGTGTACCGTCGGTCTTGATGGGCAGGAAGGTCCCCCACTTTTTCCCTTCGGCGGACTGGTTGTAGGCAAACGAGTGGGCGGCGCCCGCCCCACGGTTCTCTTGGCTGGGACAGTAAAACACCTCCTCGGTATCGATCAAGCGTCCACTGTAGAGTTTGGCCAACTGTAGAGGAGCATAGGCGTCATCCCCTTGGGGAGCGGCGAAGTCAAAGGCCACAAAGGAACGCCAGGGTTCGAAGGTGCTGTTGTCGTAAGTGTCTTCAGTACCATTGAAATGCGGAGGAAATTTATTGTCCTGCTGGGCGTAGAGTTCCAGGCCCAGACCGATTTGATGGAGTTGCGAGGCGCAGACCACCCGCTTGGCCTGTGCTCGCACGCGACCCAAAGCGGGCATGAGTATGGAAAGCAATACGGCGATGATCGCAATGACAACCAGCAGCTCAATCAGGGTAAAGCCGCTCGTTCTTCTATCGTCATCGCTCATGTTTTCTGTCATGGTGGCTCCATCGATCAAAAGTCGAGATCAGTATAGCGGCAGTGGTCCCATATTGCAAAGAGGCTGAACACGGAAAAGTAGTGATCAGTGATCAGTGATCAGTAATCAGTGATCAGTAATCAGTAATCAGTGATCAGTGATCAGTGATCAGTGATCAGTAATCAGTAATCAGTGATCAGTGGTCAGTGGTCAGTGACCGGGGACCGAGCCAAATCGACCCGCCGACACACCGACTACTGATTACTGATTACTGATTA
>JADFMM010000016.1 GCA_022563885.1 Planctomycetota bacterium
GTGCAGGCAGTTTGACAAATCCTGAGCGCGATCGAATCGCTCAATTTAGGTATAAGCAAGGCCGTTTCAGCAGAACTAGGTCAGGGTAGCCGACGAAAGCGGATGTGGCGGAAACTCCGAACCCCTTTCCCTTTCCATACCAATCGCTATGTTAGTTCATCCGCCCTGCTGAGGCCACCGATGAGCCATGATCTTAATTGGTGTGATGACAGGTCCAAGCTTCCGCTTGCTCATGAAAAACGTAAAACGGGTGAAGGGACGATTGGCGCGCCTTTGAAACGGGTGGCGTTATGACAGTCAGAAACGAGCAGCGCGGTGGCGAAGCTACGAGAACGAGGAAAGTCTTGTTCCATCCAATCCTGGGGGGAAGGCGGCCATTGTGCTCCGCACCTTCGTCCGTTCCTTTGTTCAGTCGGTTCCCAATGCCCTGATGATTCCACCCGACGTGCTGGGCTCTGTCGGAAAACTCGGTCTGGCTTCGAGCGGCTCTTTTTCCGCCCGGCTGCATCCGGCTGTATCGACGATAAAACCAACATCGCCTGCTTCGCCGTCTTTGCCAGGCGAAAAAACTGCTCGCTCTCGGGCCGACGACGGAGTTTTCCGACAAAGCCTAGTGCGCGTCGCAGGGAATCGGCTAGATGATCTCGTCCGTCAGCGAGGAAACGATGAAGAGCAGGCAGCCGTTCTCAGTGCTCTGGATGCCGTGTCGGCTTCCGGGTGCAGCGCGCTGATAATCGCCGCGGCCGAGCACTTCGTCGCCGACCCGCAAGTCGCCTTGCAGTACATAACACTCCTCGGGGCCGTCGTGGATGTGCTGGGGATAGGAGCTTCCAGCTTCCATGCGAACGAGCATCGTCATCTGGTTTCGAGGTGGATCGATGAACAGCCGTTGGACTTGGACACCGTTGATTCCGGTATCTTCCCACAACCCCTGACCCGCACGTTGAATGAAGAGGTCCTGCTGCAATCTGCTGGGCGACCAGTTCTTCCAGACCTGCGGGTCGGGTGTGGCGCCCGTCGTGGAGTCGCTGGCGACCCGCCCGAGCACCTTGGCCCGCACACCCACCGGCGGCGAACTCAGCACGGTGTCCGCCAGCTTCGCGGCCACCGACTCCAACGCCCTCAGTTCGGTGATGCACGCGACGTCGCCGGCTTCCAGCCGCTGCTCGAACTCGAGGGCTTCCCGGTCGGACAGCGCGCCGGAGACGTAGAGTGCGGCCAACTCGGCCGCTTCAGTTTTCTTGCCGTTCGTCGCCATGTTTTTCCCTTACCCCGTAACCAACTGGTCTCTCAGTCTCATTATACCCTGTCGGATGCGAGTTTTCACGGTGCCGAGGGGGAGGTTTTCCCTCTCGGCAATCTCCCTATGCGTCATTCCGTCGAAAAAGGACCGCTGGATCAGTATTTTTTGCTCGTCGGGCAGTTTTTCGAGCAGTTCTCGCGCCCGATCCGCAGCCTCGCGCTGTTCCATCGTGGCTGAGGCGTCCGCGTACGAGAGAGAATCCGGCAACTCCTCCGTCACCTTCCTGGACAACCGGGCGAGCCGCCGACGACGGTCGAGTGCCCGCGACCGCGTGATCACAGTCAGCCAAGCGATCGGCGCCGCGCGGGCCGCCTCGTACCGTCCGGCGCGTGTCCACACCTGCCAGAAAACATCCTGAAAAGCCTCTTCGGCCTCGATTGAATCGCGCAGGATGCACATGAGGAGACCAAAAACGCGCGCCGAATGGCGGTCATAGAACGTCGCAAAGGCTGCGGAGTCGCCCTCAGCTATGGACGCAAGCAGAGCCTGGTCGGTCGGTAATCGCTCCGTTGCCGACATGGACGCTATTGTAAGCGATCGAGCGCCGACTTGACAGGGCGCCATACCCGGTAGATTTTGGCGGCCTCCAGAGATGCAATCCAGTTGGCCGGCCTGTGCCTTTTCTACTTTTTTTTTACAAATACCAATCCAACCCACCTGCACACGGCGTAATGACCGGGAACGAACGAGGCGTACTCGTTCATGTGCCAATTAGTTTCGAACGCGGCTAGCCCGAGACAGGCATCTCGAATCCGGAACTCGAAACCAGTCGGCAATCTGGAAGCGTCGGACTCGTCCGGCAGACGCGACACACGGACCCCAAGCACAGGAGCAAGAACATGAAATCTCTCGTTGCCACCCCTATCCGCAAGTGCCTGATCATCACAGCATCGCTCGCCGTCGGCGCGGTAGCGCTGGCGTCCAGCCACAGCGACGCCCCGCTGATCAAACAGGATCCGCAGGCGAACCTGACCGACGTGTACGGATTCATCGGGACCAAGTACGACGATCCGAGCGTTAAGATGCTCAACGTAGTCGTCAACGTGCGCCCGTTCTCCGAACCCGGCGACGGCCCCCATTACGAGCGTTTCGCGGACGACGCGCGCTACAGCATCCACATCACCAACCCGGCCACCGGCGCAAGCGCGATCCGCTACGATTTCTTCTTCTCCGCGGTCGACGGCGCCCCACTGAACCCGGACACGATCCTCTCCTACGGTCTGGGTACGGAGGCGGGCCCTATCATGCAGATCGGCGACGCGCGACAGAACTTCGTCCAAACCTACTCGGTCGTGCGCAGTGCCGGTGACTCGAAAGACCTGATCGGAGAGGGTCTACTGGTCGCACCTCCCAACGTGGGCGGCCGGGTCACGCCGCTGTACAACGACGCCGATGGTCGTGCGGTGTCAGGTGCCGCCGACTTTGCCTCGCTGGACGCGTACACGCAGCAGGCGATCACCGACCTGGCGAACGGTATGGTCGTCTTCGCAGGTCCGCGTGACGACAGCTTCTTCGGCGACGTGCCCGGCGTGTTTAACCTGCTCGATCCCCGCATCATCGACAACAACGGCGATCCCAATGACGGCCTCGGCCAGGACGGCAACGGCGTGGACGGATTCAAAGGGTTCAACGTTTTGACCTTCGCGATTCAGATTCCGGTCGCGGACCTGGAAGCCGCAGGTGTCCCGGCCACCTTCGAAAACGTGTTCTTCGGCGAGCAGACCGGCGTCGGCGTGTATGCCTCAGTGAGTCGTCCGCAGGTGCGCGAGCTGACGAATGACGGTCGGCGGATCAACAAGGGCAGCTGGATTCAGATTAACCGCCTCGGCAACCCGCTCTTCAACGAAACACTGGTCGCGTTACGCGACAAGGACCGCTACAACCGCACCTCGCCGACCGGGGACGAGTCGTTCGCGACCTGGGCCGAGAACTCGGAGCTCGCGTTCCTGATCAACTTCGTACTCTTCGGCGATGCGACCGGCCAGGCGCCGCTGCAAACCACCGGCCGCACGGACCTGGTGAATATCTTCATCCCGGACGTGCTGCGAGTGATTACCACGACGGACCCCGTCCGGCTCGAGGGTGACCCGGACTTCAACCGCCTGGGTTTCCTCGGCGGGGATAAGACCAACGGAGTGTCGAGCGGTTGGCCGAACGGCCGGCGCCTCGGCGACGACGTCGTTGATATCGCGCTGACGGCGATCGCCAGCGGCCCGACCTATGGGACGATCACGCTCGTCGGCGACAATGTCGAGGAGAATGACGTGCCCTACAACCAGGTGTTCCCTTACGCCGCTACCCCGCATTCCGGCTCCTTCAACCGCAAGGACCCGGGTAGGCAGATATGAACGGCGCCGTCGAAGGCACGAACGCAGTCACAAGCGAGTAGCCGATGCCCCCGTGGAATCGTGCGGTGTCGGGGCAGGCATGGCGGGCATTGGGGGTCTCACCTCCCTGAGGGAACGGCAAGAAATAACTTGGACTTTTGAATGCCCAATTGCACCCCATCTTTGATCGCTTCTCAATCGCGACATCCGCGACGTAGAACAGCTACGCCTGGGGTGTCGCTCAATCGGGCGCGACCAAACATGGGGCACACTTGGATCCCAAATTATCCAACTTATTTCTTGCCGATCCCTAACTCGACACCATTTGCCGGAGGCAATCGCGATGAATTCCTCAAGAACGATCGTCGTCACCTATCTCGCCGCAGCCTTTCTGGTGCCGCGCGCGTCCGCTCACGAATTCTGGCTCCAGCCGTCGAGCTATCAACCGCAACCGAACAGCGTCGTACGTCTCTCCCTCCATCTCGGCGAACGATTCGCCGGCCGCACGGTCCCCTACGACGCGGACCGCATCGAGAAGTTCTTTGTGCTCGGCCCCGACGGCGAAGGCCGCGTGGCTGGACGGTCAGGCGGAACCGAAGAGTTTGCCCGCGTTACTTCGCCGGGTTCCTACATCGTCAGCTATCGCAGTACGCGAGCGCTCAATGAAATGACGCCGAATGCCTTTGATGCGTACCTCTTGGAAGAGGGACTGGCGTCGATCGTCGAGGATCGCAAACGCCGAAGCGAGCAGGACGATCCCGGCCGCGAAGCCTTCTCCCGTTGTGCCAAGGCGTTGCTGACCGTCGGCGGCGCCGAATTGCGTGATCAGCGGCTCGGGCTCCCTGTCGAGATCGTGCTTGACGCGCGCCAAGCTGTCACCGGGCTCACACAGGCGCCGCTCGTTGCACGGGTGTTCTATGATTCCATACCGCTGTCCGGCACGCGCGTGGTCGCGGTTTCCCAGAGTCATCCGGAAAATCTGATCATCGGCTCAACGGACGAGCAGGGTCGCGTCTCGTTCACCTTGCCGCACCCCGGGATCTGGATGCTGACGACCATCCACATGGTCCGGGCCCCCGAAGAACTCGACGCAGATTGGGAGAGCTTCTGGGCTTCGTCGACTTTCGAGATTCCGCAAGTCGACCACTCACAGAACGCAAGACCTGGAGACTGTTGCGCTTATTGCGCGCGGGTTTCGGGGTTTCAGAATTAGCGTAATGGCAACCCGGTTTAGAAAGCACAAGTATGCGATGAGAAGGGCTTTGGAGTCCACCCTTTAAGAAGTAAGTTCGTTGTTGTAGAGGCCTGGCGCCTGTGATGGCGTTCACTGGCTTTCTCGGTGGGATCAATTCTTACGGTATGGGCCAACTTGTTCTCAAAGTCTAGGAATCCTCGGCAGGATCTTCCTTAGGCGCCGCGCATTGTAACAATGAGTCATTTATCGCTCAGATTTGCGTCAGATTCAGTCGCGCCCGATTGACCGAAACCAGAGTTGTTGTTGGCCTACTGCGGAGGATTTTGCGATTGAGGAGCGGCTGAAGATGACGTGAAGTTGAGATGAGCAATGGATCATTTAATGTCGCGCGGTTCCTCCGGTTTAAAGTCCGTCAGATCGAGTAGATGGGGCGGTGGTTCGCCTCCGGGTCCTTTTAAATAGTGATTCATCCAGCGCATCAGTCGTAGCGAGAAATCGAGTCGGGAGCCGGTGCGGCGATTGCCGTGCGGTTCGCCGGGGTAGTGCACCAGTCGGACGGGTGACTTGCCGTAGGTCTTGATGGCCCGGTAGAGGGCCAGCGACTGCGCCGGGTGGACGCGCGTGTCCTTGGTGCCGTGGAGTATCAGCAGCGGCGTTCGACAGTTCCGGAAGTGTGTGATCGGGCTCCGCTCACGCAGAAGTTCCCGCTGTTCCCAGGGGTGTTTCATGTGGTGGACCAGTCGGTGTTCCTCGGGAATGTCACCCAGGGCGAAACTGAGAAACTGGTCGCTGATGCCGACGAACATGACCGAGGCCGCATAACGGTGACTGAAATAGGTGGCGCCCCAGGCCGAGGCATAACCGCCGTAGGAGCCGCCGGTAATACCCACCCGATCCTTGTCCACCAGACCCGAGGCGACCAAGTGATCCACGGCATCGATGAGGTCATCGAACTCTTTGCCGCCGGGGTCACCTTGGCTGAGCTTGGAAAAGGTTACGCCGCGACCGGTGCTACCCCGATAGTTGGTATAGAAACTGGCGAAGCCCTGAGCGGCGGCGACCTGTCCGGGTAAGGAGTAGCCGGTGAGCCAGCCATTGACGTGATGCGATTCCGGGCCCCCGTGGACCATCATGATCAGGGGATAGCGTGATCCCGCTTTCTCCTCGAGCGGCCGGATGAGGATGCCCTCCAGTGCCAGTCCGTCACGGGCCTCGAAAGTCACGACCTCTTGCTTGGCCAGGGGAACACTATCCAGGAAGGGGTTACTGTGTGTCAAGCGGCGCGGTTGGGTCTCGCCTGGTCGCATGGCATAAACCTCGCGCGGATGCAGGGGACTCTCGCCGATGAAGGCGATGCCTGAACCCCCTTGGGAGAGCGATAGCTCGTGCAGGGTGTACTTGCCCTTGGCCAGTATCGTGCTTGCCGATCCATCCTCGACGTCCACCTGGGCGAAGGTGGACCAAACGCCCTGGTAGCCCAGATACATGATGGTCCGACTGTCCTTCCAGGCGAGGGACCAGATGTGTCCCGGATAGTCAGGCAGCAGATCCGTGACGACGGGATCGTCGACCGTCCCCACCATCAAGTGACCTTCGCGCGGGTCATGCTCGTCCACACCGGCGACGAGTGCCAGCCGCTGGCCGTCCGGACTCCAGGCCATCTCGCCCAGCTTTCCCCGCGTGTCCAGTTGGCAGCGAGATTGCCCACTCTGGACGTCGATGATGTGAATTATCCGCTTCATGTAGCGGTCGTCGATCAACGGTGTCGGGGCCAGGGCAACGGCCAGGTGTCTTCCATCTGGACTCCACTCGATACTGGATGCGGAACCTTTCAAGGGTAGCAAGCGGGCCTCGTTCGACTCGTCCGGGTCGAGGACCGTTGCTTGAGGATCACACGGGGCAACCCAGACCTGCACTGAGCGCAGTCCTTCCTCATAGATGTCGGCGTCGAAACCATGTTCCCGGTTTTCTTCCAGGTCTTTTTCCTCTTTGGCCTTGGCGGTGAAGGCGACCCGTTTGCTATCCGGGGCCCAGGCGTAGGCGATGATCTCAGTCTCATGGTCCAAGACTTTTTTGGCCTCACCGCCGTCGATGGGGATGACATAGAGGCTCGTGTGTTCATCTTCTCCCCGCTGGGCCAGGAAGGCGATGCTCCGGCCGCCAGGCACCCAGGAGACAGAGGAGACGTTGACCTTCCCCGTCACGAAGGGGCGCGAATGTCCCCCCATGTCCACGACGTGTAGTTCACTCCAGGCGGCGCCATCTTCCTCCGCATAGACGGGCCGAGGGTTGGAAAGGGTGTAGGCAATCAAGTTGCCGTCGGGTGAGACTTGCGCGCTGCTGACCTGACGGATTCGCGCGACCATGGCCTCGGTAAGCCGGTTTTCAGGTGAACCCTCTGCGCGATTTGGCGCGGAGTGACTCAGCAGGGTGAAAAGACACAGACTCAAGCGACTGGCGAAGGGAAAACAGCGTGTTGGATGCAAAATCATTTGGTTGGGCACTCTTTGAATTCAGTGATCATTGATGTGTCTCACCTGCGGACACTCTCAGGACAGAGGCAGGAATGATATCAGGATCTTGCGAAACCGCAAGTGCCCTGGTCTCCGGATAGTACCTGCATCCCGTCCTTCGTCAATGGGGACCGTGCTACAGGGAAGCTCCCGAGAAAGAGTGACAGAATTCCTTGAGAATTGGTTGAAAAATAAGCGAGAAAAACCGTTACAGAGTCTGGTTCCTGAGGCCCTATACAATACAAGCGCATAGAGAGCGCGGGGTTAATCCGGCATCAGCTAAGAACCCGGCGATCTGAACAAGGCTGTGTCAGAAAACTCGATCTGGCTTCGAGCGGCTTGTTTTTCGCCTGGCTGCATCGACGAAAAAACGCTCGCTCTCGGGCCGACGACGGAGTGTTCTGACAAAGCCTAGGCAGAAGTAGCTCTTAATTCAATTTCATCAATCAGGCGAACCGGCTGTCAAGCTGACAAACAGGGAATGACTCAGTGTCCCAATCGTGAGACCCGCGGAGGGACTGTCTTGAAGGGTGTCTGGCATTCGTGGGGGGATCTTTAATTAGGTTGTCAGCTTGATCAGTCAGGCTCACCTTGTAGGCCGGGCAATGCTTTCCGCAGTGCTCGGCCTATGTTCTGTCCATGGGTTGACAGGCAGGAGGAGAGGATCGGTCAACCTCCTTCCCGGAGACGGTGTTCCCTAAAGGATCGGCAAGGGGGACGATTTACCACCGGTGCTTCCATTGTCCGCTGAGGATATGGGCAGATTCATCCGTAGCGATCCGCATGTCATAGTCAAGCAGGATGGTGTCACCGGAACCTATGTAGGTGTGGATTCCCAGACCCAAGACTACGCTATCCGGGGCAGCACCTTCGTCGGTGACCGTGAATGTGGCCCCCGGGTTGCTCGCGAAATGGGCATCGACATGAGAGGCGTTGTCGCCAAACTCGTGCACCCAACGGCCTCTGACCTGCAGCTTCCCATTGTGCTCTTCGGTCCAGGCCACATCCTTGGTCAGTCGGAGTCCGGCCGATCCTTTGATGGAGAGCATGTCCTGCTCACCGAAGGCCAGGGCGCTGGCGCCGCCTGTTTCCGTGTAGCTCTCCAACTGAACGAAGGACACCTGCACTGAAGCCATGGGCTGCACCAACCAGCCTTGGGCCTCACCCCAGTCCCAACCTCCTTCCAGGTACCCGTTGATCTCAAAGCCATTGAACTCTCCGGCGAGTTGTTCGCCTGTTACATCCACAATTCGCTCCGTCGTGTAGCCGAGACTTGACAGGGTCAGGACGGAATCCACATACCAGAACTCCTTGTTGTGGCCGGTATAGATGCCCAGATACTGCGCTTCAATCTTGCTATTGTCCCGCGACCCCGCGTAGTCGATGCTCGAGTTCGCCATGCCAAGCGTAACGCCGACCATTGTGTGGTTGGAGATCTGATAATCTGCCCCCGCGGCCCAACCCGTCGTACTATGGGCATAGCCCGTAAAGCCCTTGACGGCTTCGCGGTCCCCAAACGCGCTGAAAAACTTGCCCCAGTAGCCCCACTCTGTGTCCGGCTCTTTTTGTCCAATGGGCTCCAATGCTTGGAAGGGGTTCGTGTCATAGAATAACCTGTTGTAGAAGGGATCGGGTCCCGCCATGGCGAATTTGGGAGAATGATCGGAGGCTCTGGCAAAACCGCCCCGAGCATGATGCAGACGTCCCGAAACTGCGCCGGTGAGGCGGGTGGCACCTTCGGAGGTGATCGTGGTGAGCGAGGTTCGAGACTGTCCTGACAGTTGGTCGTAGAACTGCCCGACTTGCTCCTGATTCCTGATCTGTTGAAGTGCCGCGGTGATTTGGTTGCCCCCATCGACGACGGCCTGCTGCAGAGCGTCGCCCAGTTCCCTCCGGTTGGGCGTGTCGGTGACGGTAGGGTCGGTGAAGGGCACGACTGTCACCTCAAGTACCACGCTGTTTTGACCATACTGTAGGCTGGCGGTCGAACTGATGTTTTTGACGCCGATGCTTAGAAAGGCGCTGTCCAATGTGTCAATCGCGTCGAATCCCGGCCCGGTGATCTCGTTGGACTGGATGATGGTGTATTGCCGTGACGCGGTGATCGTCTCACGCGTGAAGGTCTTGACGGTTCCGCCGTTTATCGCCGTCGTGCCTGTCACGATGAGTTGGTCACTGTTGCCCTTATTATCGACTTCGATGTTCAGTTGACTTCCAGACTCCAGAGACAGATCACCATGAATGGTCATGACGCCAATCGAATTGCCGGGCTCAATGGTCCCCCTGCTGGTGACCTGGTCGGAGATGATATCCCCATTGCCGCGCAACAGGCCGTTGGGGGCGATGTCGAGTTGCCGAGCCTGAAACACCCCGCCATTAACGTCCAGTACGCCTGAAAAGCTGCTGCCCAGGTTCAGGAAGGGTTCGCGGGCGGACAGAGGGATGGGCGCCCCTTGTCCGATCCGTGCATAGTCGGCCACCACGTTGGCATCAGGACCGACGCTGAAGAGTGCGTTTCCGACCTCCCCAACGTAGAGATTGGTAGTCACAAAGGTGGACCCCGCGCCGCTGATGTTGACACGTGCCAGATGATTAGGATCGTGCCCCGCACCAAACTGATCGGTCGTGACTCGACCTCCGTTCTTCACACCGAAGGTGGATCCCAGTTTAGATCCGACCTTGAGCCAGTTCCCGACGGAGAGCGTAGCATTTTCAATGGTCGCCGCCCCGGTCCCCGTCTCGCAGGGGTCGAAGCCCACTGATAAATCGAAAGCCGAGACCGTTGCCAGGTCCTCGATGGTGAGCGTGCCGCCGCCCAGATAGCCGACGTAGAAGGCGTTGTCGATCTGCAGCCGAGAGCCCTGGCCCGACACTAAAACCCGGCCTACGCCGTTGCTGTCATAGCCGAGGTAGGCGTCCTGACTGGTGACGATGCCGGCTTCGGAAATCTGAAGAGTGCCCTGGCCGCCTTCTCCGACATAGATGACTTCACGATTATGCCACACGGATCCGGTCCCCGTGACATTGACATCGGCAACGCCCTCAGAACCACGAGCCAGATAGGCATTCTTTGAATTGGCCATACCGCCGTTTAGCACGACGAGTTGGCCGGTGCCCTGATTGAGATCTTCCGTGCCACCGATGAATAGGGTCTCCGCCGTCGTGAACACTGACCCGGGATCTGCCACCGTGAGACGCGAATCACTCCGGTAGTCGTTCGGCTGGGCCACCACATTCGTGTTGAAAACAACTCTTGCCACGGCGTGGAGGCTGGGGTCGATGGCGTCGAAGACGCTGTCGGTGTAATAGGGGTTACTCTTGCGAGCGAATGTGGCGCCGGATACGGTCAGAGCATTGGGGTCGCCGGGATCGGTCCAGTTACCCACGAATTCACTGCTCAGTAGCGTCCCTTCGGGCAGTGTGACGAGTTGACGGCCCGGGTTGTTCGCGTCTCTCGGGGTAAAGGGTTCGACGGTCACGTCCTCTCCCATCCGCCCCTTGATATAGGCTACCTGTTCTGCCTGCGACGGGAAAAAACCATTGGCGTCCGGGAAGACCTGTACCGCAAGCGCATCGAGTTCGACGATCAGAGCGTCCTTGCGGCCGATGTAGGTTTCGTTGGCGCTGGCCAGAGCGCCGCCGGAGATCATGATGAAACCGTCCCCGTATTCGCCGATGGTCCATCTTTCTTCCACGATAAGGCTGGATCCGGCGCCTGTCACGTTAATCGTAGAGGTGCTTGTTCCATAGAGGCCGCCCAGCAGTTCACGGGTGGTCAGATTCCCTTGGACAATGTCTATTTGGCTAGCGCCGGCGACACCGGCGAAAAGAGTGCTGTCGATATCCCAAGAGGGGATGGCAATGGGCGTGAGCGCGTTAAGAGTGACACTGCCGCTGCCGGTCCTCGTGAATCCCAGATAGACACGCGACGTCGGCGAATTTCTGATTTTGCTCAGGAAATCAATGGTTAGCGTGCCGGGGCCAGTATTTCCAATGGTGAGATCCGAGAGCGGGGACCATGCCGGGATCCCAAGCCCGGAGAACGGGGGCGTCACATCGGCGGTGCTGGTGATGGCCGCCTCTGTCACACGGACGGACGACACCAAGAGGAAGAAGGCCAAGATAAGGAACTTGCCCGTGTGCGTGACGTTTTTCAAGGTGTACCCTCGAACACTCTGTAGACGTGAAAAATCTAGATTCCCTCCCGACCTACAACTTCGATCCATAAAGTTGCCCCCAGTATGAATATTATATTGTATCCATATCATAATAAAAAGACAAGGGTGGAAGGGGTATTTAGGTTGGATTGCCGGGACGGGTATGGCCATTTTCGGTCCGACTGTCCATGGGCGTGGGTTTAGCGCCCGATAAGACTCGCCGAGGGCCAGTCCAAGAGCCGCCGGGCTGCGCTTGCGGTCTCATAAATACAACGGTAAAGAAAACGGGGCGCCATGGATCCAGAAGCGGTTTTTTTCCAGCGGATGCACGTCCTTAGCTTCGTCCAAGCTGTCCTGAATTAAGTCCCTCGCTTTATTAGACGATCTGAAGGACGTCGATTTCTGTCGGCCCGGGGTAAGGATCTGGTTGGCTAGCGACAGGCGTGAGGACACACCAGGAGAAAGGACGGGATCAATGCAAAGGTTCAAGACGCTCGTTGCCCTTTTGGGGCTTACACTGACGGCCTCGATGGGGACCGTGGCCCAAGGCGCTGTGGGTAGCATCGGTGCCCTGCTGTCTACGGGCTACTACATCAACTTTGAGAATAGCTCGCCCATCAAACTGGCCCCGGATGCCGGGGCTGCGGATCCCTATCATACTTATACAGGCTGTATGGAGAGCGTGGTCAGCAGCAACTTCAATGCCCGTCTGCTCGTCAGTGTACGGGCCACGAGTCTGGCCAAGGGTGACTGGGAAGTTGACCTCTACCCCTTCATGATTCCCACCGGTCAAACTAAGGTGCGTCTCTGCGTCGTCGGAAAAAACGTCCGCATTGAGAACCTGGCGGCGGGCCAAAACAATGTCAAGGTCGCCGAAATCACAATCGAGGTTATCGCTCAGTAGTCAGTCGGCAGCCTTCGGCTGGTCCGGCAGAGTTTGTCCCTGGCCGTCCCGAAAGTCGTCTGGGACCCCACGATATTCCCTTCGACTGCCTCATAGCTAGCGCTGGCGCCATTCCCAGAGCGTTGGCCTGTCATGATCTCGACTTCACACACAGGCCCTTGATCAGAAAAAGTTTGAAAAAAGGTCCCTTTTCCATTAGGGTCTTGGCGTTCTATCTCTGTGACTTGAGGAGGCACGATGTCTGTTGTAGCCATGACTCGCGTCCGATATGATGATTACGTCAAAGACGAAGTGATTGAACTGGGCCAACAGGCCGTCAAGATCTTTGAGCAACAGCCCGGGTTTGTCAGTCTGCAACGATATAGATCCCGGGGCCGCAATGAGATCGTGACGCTCATTGAATGGGAAAGCGAATGCGCCTATACCAATTGCAACGAGAGTCACGACTGGCTATTGCTCATACCTCAGTGGTGTGCCCTGCAGGAAGAGGGAGACGTGGAGATCGACACTAGGCTCCTCGATCCCTTACCTCAGTTTTAGGGTGGCCAGAGCCAGCGTCGCGAAGGCGGCGCCCAGCAGCCAGAAGCGTACGACCACCTGGGATTCTTGCCAACCCGCCAGGTGGAAGTGATGGTGTAGGGGGGCACACCGGAAGAGGCGCTTGCCACCGGTATACTTGAAGTAGCCAATCTGTAGAACCACACTCATCAGCTCCATCACAAAGACTCCACCCAGTATCAGCAGTAGAATCTCGTTTCGCGTGACGAGCGCCCCGTAGCCCATGGCCGCGCCCAGCGGAAGCGATCCGACATCGCCCATGAATGTCTGTGCGGGGTAGCAGTTGAACCACAAGAATCCCAAGACCGCGCCCAATGTCGCGCCATAGAAAATGCTCAACTCTCCCGCCTGCGGTATGTGCGGTAGTAGCAGGTAGCTGGCCCAGGTGACCGTGACGCCGCCGGTCATGGACTCCGACGCGACATAACAGAGGATCGTCAAGACCATGCTCACCATGGCGACGCAACCCGAGGCCAATCCGTCCATGCCATCGGCCAGATTGACCGCGTTGCTGGTGGCAGTCAGATAGAAGATGCCGATGAATACAAAGGGCGGCCATGTGCTCAGGGGGAGCCGGTGCTTGTAGAAGGGCAGCCAAAACGCCTTGCCATCCTCTATTTCCCTAAAATCGACGTAGAGGAAAGAGGCGATCAGGACGGCGCCGGCGATCTGGAAGAGGAGCTTCTCCCACCAATGCAGCCCGTCCCGGGTCCTTTTCTGGGTACCGGAGGTCAGCTTCAGCCAGTCGTCAATGCCCCCCAGAATCGCAAACCAAAACACCAAAAAGATGGCCTTTTGTACAAAGGGGTTGTTGAGCTTGGCCCAGAGCAGGGTGGTCACCACGGTGGCGAGGATGATGATGAGGCCACCCATGGTCGGGGTATTGGCCTTGTCTTTGGTCAGCTCGTTGAGGGCGGCATGGTGGAACTCCGGACGATCCCCAATCTTCTTTCTCATGAGCCAACGGATGATGCGTGGACCTACCAGCAGGGCAATGCAGAGGCTGGTCAGGGTGGCCATGATTGCCCGGAACATCACATAGCGGTAGGCATAGAAGTGGAAGTTTTCGGCAAACTGGTAGTGTTCTAGCAAATGATACAGCATAGGCTTTGTCGGAAAACTTGCTCGTCGGCCCGAGAGCGAGCAGTTTTTTCGCCTGGCAAAGACGGCGAAGCAGGCGATATTGGTTTCATCGTTGATACAGCCGGATGCAGCCAGGCGGAAAAAGGGCCGCTCGAAGCCAGATCGAGTTTTCCGACACAGCCTAGTTCTACGCGCTGCCAACCATCTCTTTGAGCGTCTCCACGGCCTTTTCCAGGCCCACCGATCTTGATCCTTTGACAAGAACGACGTCGTGGTCCTGGATCAAGCTCGTCAGACTCTGGCATGCCGAAATGGTATCCTCAAAGTAAGCGATCTGCAACTCTTTCGCATGAAGGGAATTGGCAGTTTGGGCAGTGAACATGGCCAGCGGACCGATGGCAATGAGCAGGTCTACCTCCGCTTCTGCAACGCATTGGCCAAGTGCTTCGTGTAGGGACTGACTGTCTGTACCGAGTTCCGCCATCTCGCCGAAGATGCACACGCGACGACCGGTGTTGCCAACCCTGTGCGCCCCGAGAATGCTCAGTGCGTTCTCCATCGAAGCGGGACTGGCATTGTAGCAGTCATTGATGACCGTGAGAGAGCCAAGCGAAAGCACGTCGGCCCGCATGGGTGGTGGGCCCAGGGTATTGACGGCGGCCGCGAAGGAATCCCACTCGACCCCGACCCAGGAACAGACGGCCCATGCTGCCAGCGCATTGGCGATGTTGCCCGGCCCGGCCAGAGGCAGCCGGATTGGCTTGCCTTGGACAAGAAAGGTGCTGTGGTCGGCGCTGAGTTTAACTTGGTCGGCGCGAATCTCTGCGGCGGGAGAGGTGCCGAAGGTGGTCGCAGCCAGAGCATGCTCACGACAATGATCCCTGATGGCTTGATCGTCGCCATTGACGATCAAGCGACCCTCGGACCGGAGGCCCTCCACGATGGACATTTTTTCCCGCAGAATGGATTCGATGTCACCAAGGCCCTCTAAGTGTGCAGGGAATACGTTTGTGACCACGGCAATGTCTGGCTGGGCGATATGGGAAAGATACGATATTTCTCCCGGTGCGCTGCTTCCCAGTTCCACGACGACCACCTCATCGTGGGGCCGGGCGCCCAACAGGCTGAGCGGTAGACCTATGTGGTTGTTGAAGTTCCGAGGGGACTGATGCACGCTAAACCGATCGGCCAGAACGTGTGCGATGATGTGTCGCGTAGAGGTCTTGCCCACTGAGCCCGTGATCGCGATGACGCGAAAGTCAGCCTCCAGCCGAAAATGCCGTGCTAACGTTCCCAAGGCAGTGGTTGTGTTCGGAACCTGCACGAGCGCTTGGCCTGACTTGTCCTTGATGTTGCACGCAGTATCGACCAAGGCGCAGCATGCGCCCCGGGCGAAGGCCTGTTCTACATGGTCGTGGCCGTCAAAACGATCACCTTTGAGGGCGACGAAGCACTCGCCGCGTCTGAGCGTACGAGAATCGGTGCTGATACCGCTACAGATGAGAGAGGAGGACGTGTCACGTGGAGGAACGATGGTAGCTTGTAATAGGTTGGCTAAGTCTTGTAGCGATAAGGAATTCATCGAGTGGTCAAGGATTTGATGAAGGCAAGGGCGACCTCCTTGTCACTGAAAGCAATCCTTTTCTCACCAATTACTTGATAAGTTTCGTGTCCCTTGCCAGCGAGCAACACTATATCATTTGTTTTCGCTTTGTCGATAGCGAACTGAATAGCTTTTTCGCGATTTACCTCAATAAACACGTTGGGATCCACGAAACAGGACAACCCGGATCTTATTTCGTCAATGATTCGCTGTGGCGCTTCGGTGCGCGGGTTGTCGCTGGTGATGATGAGGATGTCGGCGTTGGCCCTTGCGACACGGGCCATGCGGGGTCGCTTGCTTCGGTCTCTGTCGCCGCCGCAGCCGAAGAGAACGATGAGTCTTCCGCTGCAAAGCGGTCTTAAGGTTGTCAGCACATTTGCGAGCGCATCATCGGTGTGGGCATAGTCGATCAGTATCGAAAAATCCAAATCTGCCTCGACACGTTCCAGTCGTCCGGGGACGAGAATCAGTTCAGAAAGACCTTTTGCGATTAGACTTAGGTCGATACCGGCCGCGACACATAAACCGGCCGCCGCCAAATGATTGCTGACGTTGTGTCTTCCCAGAAGGGGCGACCGGACCAGCGCGGATTGATCGCCGTGATGAAGCGTGTAGGTCGTGCCGGTGACACTGAGCGAGTGGATGCTGGCCCGGAGATCGGCGTCGCCATCAATGCCATAGTGTAGGACCTGCGCATTGGTCAGTCTTGCCAGCTGGGCACTGTGAGGAGAGTCAGCATTGAGCACAGCGGTGGCCCCAGACGCCAAGCCTGTAAACAGCGTCGACTTTGCCGCCAAATATTTTTTTTCAGTTTGATGATAATCCAGATGATCGCCCGTTAGATGGGTAAAGGCGGCGGCGGCGAACTCGATGCCGGCCAACCTATCCTGTTGCAGGGCATGACTGCTGGCCTCAATCACCATGTACTCTCTACCCGCCCTGACCATCTGAGACTGGAGTCGGGCCAGGCTGCACGCATCTGGCGTCGTCAAAGGGGCATCCTCTCTTGCGGCGCCGGTATCATAGCAAATCGTCCCGATCAAGCCGGCTGCCTTACCGGCCGCTTCCAGGCAGGCCTGCGCGAGAGTGACGACCGTGGTTTTTCCATTCGTTCCTGTCACGGCCAGATTGATCAGTTTCTTCGCGGGATAGTCAAAACGCGCCTGAGCCAACGTGGCGGCTGCTTTGGCAGGTGAGTCGACGACGACCATCCGTTCCGGTGTTATATCCGGCGGGAGTTTCGCGCACACGACGTACTCTGCACCCTGGGTTTGCGCGTCCTGAATGAAACGATGGCCATCCACCGAACTGCCCGGGATCGCCACAAACACATCGCCCGGCCGCACGCGGCGGGAATCCGTAGTAATTCGGCGGGATTCCCTGTGGACAGTCGTCACTAGCTGGTCGAATGTCATGTCGGTCAGATTCTCGATGTTGATCGTATTGACGCCTTAAGCGCCCGCCATTCTAGGCGATGTCATGGGGTGCTTCAACGTTGGGCGCGGAGAAAGGCAGTCGGGTATGTGCGAGCAACACACCACGCTGCGTTCCGTAGATGCGCCGGGTGTTTTTTTCTTTCGTGTAATGGCGTATTGCCATAGAGTAAATGGATACCGATTCACGGAGGTCGACTAAGTTTTCCGTATCCCTAGAAAGGAACATGATGGTTCATCCCAGGTCAAGAATTCTGTTCTTAGTATTGATATCGGCAGTTGTTACGGTCTGCGCTGCGGAGTCAGATCGGCACTACTTTGCCGTGCTCCTCGACGGCAAGAAGATCGGCCATGCCGAGCATTCGCGGGTTGTCGTCGATGGAGAGGTCCGAACGACTGAGCTGATGCACATGACGATTTCGCGCATGGGCATTCCCATTCGTATGGAGGTGAGCGATACCTCCATCGAAACGGTTGAGGGGCGGCCCCTTGGTTTCGAACTGGAGCAAAAACTCAGTCTGATCACGACCCGTCAGTCGGGTCGTATTGGCGCGGACGGCATGTTGGAGGTGACCACGAAGGGCATCGGACCGGAACAGAAAAAGCGAGTGCCCTGGCCTGAGGGTGCGCTGATGTCCGAAGGACTCCTTCTGGAGGCCGTGCAAAAGGGACTCACCCCGGGAACCTCCTACACCACCAAGATCTTCGACCCCTCGGCCATGCGGGCCATGCATACGACGGTTGAAGTGGGATCCAAGCGGGCAATCGACCTATTCGGCCGGTCTGTTCGCTTGACCGAGGTGAAGAGTACCCTTGTCTTTCCGGGAGCGGGGGCAATCGTGACCACCAGCTACGTGGATGACCAATTGGCAACATTGAAATCGGTGATTCCGTTGATGGGCATGGAGATCGAAATCATTTCCTGTTCGCGCTCCTATGCACTGGCCGACTTTGAGGCGGGCGAGCTGATGGCCCAGCTGCTCCTGCCCAGTCCCGTTCAGTTGGAGGAGGTCGGCGACTTGGAGGCGATCGCCTACCGCCTGGTCCCCACGGCCGACGGCGCTCAGCTCAACATACCGACGACGTCCAATCAGACCGTGCGAGCCGATGATGGAAATGTCCTGGTGACGGTGCGTCCGCTCAGCGGAAAGCTGGGGAATGCCTTTCCCTATCGAGGCGACAACGAAGCGGCGCTCAAGGCCCTAGAGTCCAACGTCTACCTGCAATGCGACGATGATCGCATAAAAAGCCTGGCCCGGGAGGCGGCTGGACAGACCGAGGACGCCTGGATAGCGGCCCAGCGCATCGAGCGTTTTGTTGCCGGGTACATCGTAAGCAAAGACCTAACGGTGGGTTACGCATCGGCTCTCGAGACCCTGGAGAGCAGACAGGGCGATTGTACCGAGCACGCGCTGCTCTGCACGGCCCTGTGCCGTTCCCTTGGCATCCCCGCAGAAGTGGTTGTCGGTATCGCTTATGTAAAAGAGTTTGCCGGGTCGTCGAACAGTTTTGGGGGACATGCGTGGACACGCGTCTTCATCGAGGATCAGTGGATTGGTCTCGACGCCGCCTTTGCGGGGACCGGCCGGGGCGGCTATGATGCGGGCCATCTCGCCCTGAGCACCGGTGGCGGCGAACCGGCCGATTTCTTTTCTCTGATTGGAACCCTGGGTCGCTTCGAAGTGGCGGAGGTCGTTCCCCTGTACGAATCCAGTGATCAGTAATCAGTAACAATTGAGTAATCAGTGAGCAAGCAACCAGTCTTCCGCCAAAACCGACTACAGATCCCCAGACCCACAGACCCACAGATCATCCGATAGGGCCATCTCTATTGACCTGGCAGACCTGAAATTTATACTGCATGCTAGTGGTGTGTGCTGCCTCACAGGAGAGAATGGGCGGCACAGCCGTGCCTTACGACCATGGAGGTTGGATACGGGTTAGTTGCGTGTTGCTTACTGGGATCTCAGTGTATGCGCCGTTTTGGCTCCTTCCGGACCGTTGTCATTGCAGCAAGGATTGGTTCGTATCGTGCGGTTATGGGGAACGGACCTGTTCAGTTTGGATCACGCCTACAACAATCACAAGGAATGATTGACTCAGAGGTTACGCCCGGAATCAGCCGACAAAGCTTACAGACGAAGGACAGAACTATATCGAAAACTGATGCGCCTTCATGAATGACCCTGCAGAGACAAACCGTCGTGTTGATGAGCGTTCCCGAGTGTGGCAGCGCTGTCGGCTCCTCATCGCTATCCTTGGCTGTCTTCAGGGCGTCGCCTCGGCCAATGCCGATGACGCGCTTGTCGGTCACTGGGAGTTCGACAGGGTCAGAGACCTCGAACCCAAACGAGTCTTCGATTCATCTCCCTTTAGAAATGATGGGCGACTGACTGGACAGGCCGCGATTCGATCGGAGGGCCATACCGGTGGGGCCTTGGATCTGAATCCCAACAACAGCGACGCAGACTATGTGACGGTTCCCCACGATAGTAGCCTGGATCTACCCGATCAGCTCACCCTTGCCGCGTGGCTCTTTGTCTTCGAGCTTGACGAGGGCGACGGCATTGCCACCAAGGGCGTCGAGTTGGCTCCCTGGAGTCTGGCCCTGTCGAAGGCGGGGCATCCCCTGTTTGAAGTCAATCATCGGGGTGATGGTGCCGCAGTCTACAGCAACCCGTCGGAGCTGCGCGGTCACGAACAGGTCCAGTCCGGTCTATCGATCGAATTCCAGCAGTGGGTCCACGTCGCCGTGACCTACGATGGAGCGACCCTGGCCTTCTTCGTCAATGGCGTTGAGGAGCGTTTCTCCGACAAGGCCTATCTTTTTGGCAAGACCAACGAGCCCCTGATCTTGGGGGCGGCATTGCCCGGCGAGGATGCGTTCTTCAATGGCTATATGGACGATGTGCGTCTCTACAACCGGGCCCTGGAGGGCGACAGCATCAAGCTCATGGCATCGGCGGGCCTGCACGCCATTGACCCCAGTCCCGCGAATGGAGCCCGGTCGGTCGCCCATGCGGAACTCACTTGGTGGGCCCCGCGCGGTGAGCCCCTGCAGGTGGTCTATGTGGGCACGAATCGCTTTGTAATGACACAAGTGGCGCTTCTCCCCAACTTTGAACAGAGTTTCGTGATTGAAAACCCCACGCCCTCGACGACCTACTTTTGGCGGGTAGATCAGCAGGGGGCGACCGAGACGGTGCGCGGCGATGTATGGGTCTTTTCCACGGCGCCGCTCGAGGCCAGCGAGCCTTCTCCCGCCATTGAGGCCGTGAGCGTGCCTCTCGATGGACTGGGTCTCGGCTGGGCCTCGGGATTCGGTGCCTCCGGGCACCGGTCTATTTTGGCCCCGCCGGCGGGGAAATGTCGTTGGCCGCCACGCTCGATGCGGATCACTTCACGCCGCCGGCGACGTCCATCGAGTACGATCGGGCCTATCGTTGGCGGGTCGATGCGGTCTCGCAGGAGGGGTCGGTTGTTACCGGTCCCGTGTGGCGCTTTCGCACCGCCCCCTATGTCCCGCCCGATCCCTGCGTTGTGGCCTGGTACTGGTTTGACGAGGGCGGCGGCAGCACCTCGCACGATTGGTCCGATAACGGCTTAGATGCTCGACTCGAGGGAAACGTGGCTTGGTCGGCCGAGGGTAAATTCGGCTGGGCCGCCGACCTGACCGGAGATGGCTACATCCAGATACCGGTGGGTCCGGCGCTGCAAGGTGTCCGTGATTTCACTCTGCTCGGATGGTTTTTGCAGGAGCAGCCCAGCGAAGGGACGCGTCTGTGGAGCCTCGGCCGCGATGCGGAGCACTCCATTTCCCTGCTACCGAACCTGCCCGGGGCAGATAGTTTCCTCTTCGAGAGTCGCTGCGCCAGCGGCGGTGTGGACCGAGAGGGCGGCACAGGCGAACATGCCTTTCCTCTGGGGGAATGGACCCACAGTGCTTTGCGCCTCGACATGGACCGACGGCGCGCCACCCTCTTCCAAAATGGCCATAGCGTATTGGAAGTCGAGGACATCCAGGTGGATCCCGCCTTCTTGCACGAGCACGGCGGGATGCCGGCGTGTTACCTCGGTCGGTCTCACCAGGACGACGGGGCTTTCTTTAGAGGCCGGATCGATGACGTGCGACTCTACCGGAAGGCCTTGAGCGACACCACCGTTTCTCGGGTAGTCAGCGGGGATCTGGTGCAGGCTTGGGGTCCAACGCCGGTCTCGGGCGAGCAGGTAGATCGGGAAACGCCGATCACTCTCACCTGGGAGGCGGGGCAGGGGGCTGTCAGCCACGATCTCTACGTTGGCACCCATCCCTCCGCACTTTTCTACCAGGGACGCCAGCGTCGTCGCCGTTTCGCCTTGGGGCTGGTTGAGGGGGGCACCACTCACTATTGGCGCGTCGACACCCGGTTCGCCAATGGGGCCGTGCGGCCGGGCGTGGTGTGGGACTTTACCGTTTCACTCCACCTCGTCGTTGACAACATGGAACTCTATACGGACGACCCCGGTAGCCGCATCTGGGACCAGTGGATCGACGGGATCGTGACGGCCAACGGGTCAACCGTGGGCTATAACGAACCGCCCTATGCGGAATTGGAGACCGTCCATTCAGGCAGGCAGGCCATGCCCTTCATCTACGACAATTCGGGAGAGTATGGCTTCTACTCCCAGGCCTTTCTCGATTTGGGTGTCGCCCAGGATTGGACGCGTCACGGCATGAGGGCCCTGGCCCTCCATTTCTGGGCAGACTACCGGAACACGGTGAAGGAGAGCGACATCCTCTGGGTGGGAATCGCCGACACGTCCGGTCATCAGGCCTTTGTGCCCCTGGAAAACTCCATGGTCGAATTGAAGCAGGCCGAGTGGCATCAGTGGAACGTTGACTTGGCCCATTTCACCAACGTCGATTTGACGGCGGTGCAGCGCATCTTCCTCGGCGTGGGCGACCCCGGCAATACCGTTGCCGGCGGCCAAGGGCTGCTCATTGTCGACGACATTCAGCTCTGGCCGCCCCGCTGCATCGGCGTTCCCGAACCACCCGACCTCAATGGTGACTGTCGTGTGGACAACTATGATCTGGCCATCCTGACCTCGGATTGGCTGGTCAGCGGTGAATTACACTTTCCTCAGGACCCCGGGACCGACGACCTGATGTCCCATTGGCCCCTCGATGGCGATGCGGTCGATGAGGTCAGCGGCCAACGTGGCATCATGCTGGGAGGCAGCCGGGCCATGGGCGTAGTGGCGACGCCCTTGAGTTTTCAGACGAGGAATGGATTGTGCTGGGCGACACGACCGCCCCTGTCAGTCAGGCCATTGCCGAACTCGACAGCTTCACCGCCGGCATCTGGGCCCGACCGGTCTTGATCGGCGGTCGGTGGCAGCGTCTCTTCGATTTTGGCAACGGCACAACCGACTATCTGATGCTTGCCGCCTTTGATGGATCCCCCACAGGGGGGGGAACGCCCCGATTCCATCTCCGCGTCGATGATGCGCAACAGGGACCCAGTTCCGATGTCCCGCTCAAACAGCATGAGTGGCAACATGTCACGGCCAGATTGAATGCCGACACCAGCGTCGCCACCATCTGGATCAACGGGGTCAAAACGGGAGAGGCCTTGATGACACACCGACCCCGTGATCTGGGACGTACCGGTCTGAACTACTTCGGCAAATCACAGTGGCATGGCGACGGGACATACGTCGGCCGCCTAGACGAGTTCCGCCTCTACCGGCGTGCCCTGACGGATCTGGAGATGCGCTATCTTGCGGGGCTCACCGAACCCTATGCCAACCTGGGCGAGGCGACTGCCAGCGATCTCAACACCGACGGCCGGGTCGATGCGCTGGACCTGGAAATCCTGACAGACGCCTGGTTGCAGGAGACCCTGTGGCCCAGTCCCTAAGGTTTTGCTACAGGGGCAGCTGTCTAGGTTCGTGCTCGTCATCGAATCCTTGAAAAAGCCGATTACGAGTACCGCTGCGCTGAGCACGAGAGGCACGCCGATGTCGCTCCCTTTTCCCTTTATCCCCCCAGGTGTTTGTGATAGACTCGCTCGCCATAGAGCAACAGAGACCCAAACAATGGAGTCGCTAGCATGAGCAGGAGCTCGGTCAAAACACCTTCTAGCGGGGTCCCGGCCCAACACACCGTTGAACCACTTCGCGAAGGATCTCACGGCCTTGCCCTGGACGGCGAGCGGTTTCATCTGATAGGGATCGGCGGCATGGGGATGAGCGCCCTCGCCCTGGTGTTGGCCCGTAGCGGGGCGGTGATCCGAGGGTCCGATCAGACATCAGGGGCCAGTACTGCCCTCTTGGAGGCACGAGGTGTCCAAGTCTGCCTCGGCCACAGCGCCGAAAATCTTCAACCTGGCTTTGACAGAGTCGTCGTTTCTGCCGCCATCAATGGGGACAATCCGGAACTCCTCCACGCCCAGCGCCGCGGCTGCAAGGTCTACAAATACGCGCAGATGTTGGGGGAGCTGTTTAATAGATGTCGGGGGATCGCCATCAGCGGTACCCATGGCAAAAGCACCACCAGCGCCTGGTTGACCTATGTCCTACAACAGGCCGGGGTGGATGTGGATTTCGTCATTGGCGCGTCGACCGATCAATTGGTGCGCCCGGCCGGCTCGGGTCCACCTGACTACTTTATTGCCGAAGCCTGCGAATATGATCGCAGTTTCTTGAACCTCAGGCCCCACATCGCCTGCATACTCAACATCGAACCCGATCATCTGGATTACTATCGGGATGAAGCGGAGATCGTCTCGGCCTTTGCTGAGTTTGCCGCGGGCATCGAGGAGGGAGGTGTATTGGTGGCCCATGGACAAGACGCCAACGTGATGCAGGTCATCACACAGTTGCATCCCCGGCCCCGCAATGTCACCATTGGCTTGGACCCCTCCTGCGACGTATTTGCCGATCACATCGTTGACGAGCGGGGCCTCCATCGTTTCGACGTGTATCGAAGCGGGCAGAGGGTGGGTTCGACCCGCATCGGCCTGCCGGGTCAGCACAACATCTTTAATAGTCTGGCCGTGTATGCCATGGCCACAGAGATGGGCTTGGACTCGGAGGTGGTCCTGTCCAAGCTATCGACCTTCACGGGCATCGATCGGCGTTTGATGTTCAAGGGTCGGTTTGACGACATTACCGTCATTGATGACTATGCTCATCATCCGACGGAGATCAGAGCCTCATTGGAAGCCATCACCCAGCGCTACACACCCAAACGAATCTGGAGCGTTTTTCAACCCCATCAGTACAGCCGCACGCGGTTTTTGCTTGATGCGTTTGCCGAAAGCTTTAAGCTGTCCCACGTAATAATCGTTCCCGAGATTTTCGGTGTTAGGGATTCCCCAGAGAGTCGACAGGCGGTCAGTGCCCAGGACCTGGTGCAGCGCCTAAAGGCCTGTGGTTCTGAGGCCATTTTCCTGGATGGGCGTAGCGCCATTTGTGATTACCTCAAGCGCCACGTGACCGCCGGCGATTTGGTTGTCACGATGGGTGCCGGTGATGTGTGGAAGGTCGCAGATGAATATATTCAACGGCTTAAGCTCGATAGTTGAAACAGATTACCCCTTGGCGAAACATACCTGGTACGCCATTGGGGGGCCTGCGGATTATTTTGTGCGGCCTCAGACGGTAGAGGAACTCCAAGAGGTCATGATTCGTTGTCGGGACAACGACATCCGGACTTATGTCGTTGGATTTGGCTCTAATCTGTTGATTCCCGACGAGGGCATCCGCGGAGCCGTGATAAAGTTGGAAGCCGATCACTTCCGCCAGACGCACTTTGATCGTGACACCGTGACCGTCTGGGCCGGCGCCGAACTGCGGCGATTGATCCTGACCAGTGTCAAGAAAGGGCGCTCCGGGGTTGAAATTTTGTCCGGAATTCCCGGCTCGATTGGGGGCGCGGTCCGCATGAACGCCGGAGGCCACTTCGGCGATATTGGGACCGTGGTAGAGTCTGTCACGCTCATGGACAAGCAGGGCAATATCTTCGAAAAACGAAAACCCGAACTCTCCTTCGATTACCGCAGCACCAACATCACCGCGCCGTTGATCCTAAATGCCAAGCTCAAACTCACCAGTGCGGATCCGGAACAGATCCTGCGCACCGTGCAGGAGTGTTGGATCTTAAAGAAGAACAGCCAGCCGCTCAACAGCCGCAACTGTGGCTGTATTTTCAAGAATCCCCGAGGTCACTCGGCCGGCGCGCTCGTCGATCGAGCCGGTCTCAAGGGGCTGCGCATTGGGGGCGCCAAGGTCAGTGAAAAACATGGCAATTTCATCGAGGCGGACCGTGGCTGTCAAAGCGCCGATGTGCTCAAGTTGATCGACGCGGTCCGGGAGAGAGTCCGGGAACAGTTCAACATCGAAATGAACCTGGAGATCCAGGTGTGGAAGTAAAACAGGCCACGATCCTCATGCAACGGTATGGAAGCTAGCCCATTAAAAGTTGCCGTTCTGATGGGGGGGCCGGGCAGCGAACGAGAGATCAGTGTTCAAAGCGGTGGCGCCGTGCTCAAGGCACTCTCCGAGGCAGGTATCGATCATGTCGCCTGGGATGTCCAACCAGACGCGCTGCAATTCCTGGAAGATCCGTCGATTACCCTCTTCTTCATCGCCTTGCATGGAGAATTTGGTGAAGATGGTCAACTCCAGCGCATCTTGGAAAAGCGGGGTCTGCTCTACACGGGCAGCGGTCCCGACGCCAGTGAGCTGGCCTTCGACAAGTTGGCCAGCAAACGTGTCTTCGAACGGCAGGGGGTCCCCTGCCCCCGGGCTATTGAGTTCACCGAAGGGCTGGATGCGACTGGGCTCCAGATCCAGCTTCAGCCCTTCGAGGACAAAATCGTCGTCAAGCCGCCGCGCGGGGGCAGCAGCCTCGGCGTACAGATCGTGGCCCGCGATGTCGATCTCTGGAACCTCTGTCGGCGAACCCTCGCAGACTACGGCAGTTGCATGGTCGAGCAGTTTATTGCTGGCAGAGAACTCACCGTCAGTATCTTGGATGAGTGTGCCCTGCCCGTCATCGAAGTCCAACCGGCCCGTCCCTTCTATGACTACCATGCCAAGTATGTCGACGACGGCACCCGCTATCTCTTCGACACCTTGAGTGAGGCAGAGTCGCATGCCTTACAGCAGCAGGCCCTACGCTGTTTTGAAGGCCTGGGTCTGCGGCACTTCGGTCGCATCGACTTCATCCTCTCTCCCGAAGGCGTCGCCTATTGCCTCGAGGCAAACAGTATTCCCGGATTGACTTCCCATTCACTCCTACCCAAGGCCGCACAAAAAGCAGGTCACTCCATGAGTGATATCTGCTGCTCCATCGTGGATGCGGCTACGCGCTGTCTGAAAACTCCGTCGTCGGCCCGAGAACGAGCAGTTTATTCGCCTGGCAAAAACGGCAAAGCAGGCGATATTGGTAGTATCGTCGATGGAGGCGGATGCAACCAGGCGGCAACAGGGCCGCTCGTCTTCGACCCTGAGGCTCAGACCCGAAGGGAAGCCAGATCGAGTTCCCAGAAAGCGCCTGGGTGCGAACCCACACCGTGACTTCCCCTCTTTAGAACGCTCCCCAATGGCCCAACGAAAAAAGAACGACACACGGACCAAGCTCACTGCCACGCTGAAGATCATGGCGGTGTTTGGCCTAGTGGGCCTAGTGGGCGCGGGCTTCCTCTGGGCCGAACGCTCAATCGAAGCACGTCGTCAGGTTCAAACCGGGAACCTGGTCTTTGTGGACACGCCCGCCTGGGTCGACCAGACACTTCTCTCGAAGGTCACCGCCGCCGTGGGAGATCGATTCACTCTGGAGCCCGGCGTTGCGGAAGCAATCAGTGCCGGCCTGAATCGGGTGGCCTGGTTACGCGATGTCCATGTCGAAGTGACTGCTGAGGCCGTTCGCGTCCATGCCCAGTGGCGAAAGCCCCTGGCCATTGTCAAGAGCGGCTTAGTCCATTTTTGTGTAGACAGAGACTTGGTTGTCCTCGACAAGCTCGACCTGGCGCTGCCGATGGTCACGATTCGTGGTGTTCGTTATCAGCGTAAACCCTTGGTCGGCAGCCGACTCGAAGAGGAGGACTTAGCCGCGGCGGTGGATCTGATCGCCATTCTCGACAGCATGGATGCCCAGGAAGCGCCGGCTCCCCCGTTGTTGGCTCAGATTGAGACCGTGGACATCAGCAATTTTCAAGGACGCGTAGCCAAACAGGCGTCTCACATCGTCCTCATTGCCAAAGGGAACACACAGATCTTGTGGGGGGCGGAGATCAACGCTTGGGGCGAGCATCTGGAGAACAGTGACACAGACAAGCTAGCCATGCTCTACACCGTTTACCGGTGGGACTTCAACAACTCTTTTGGTGATGGCTTGCTCATCAATTTGAAGGATTCCCGCTATGAGGTTCCCTTGCCCGCCGATCGGTATTGAGGCCTGTTGGGTGGGGATGGAAAGATGACATTAGAACTACCTGTAAGAAATGTGTTTGCGTTGGAGAATGCAATATGTGAAAATAGGGCGATTCCAGCCGTGGAATGCAAGCTAACTATTTCATAGTCAAAACTTCAATGTCTCTAAAATGAGTCGGGCATGCTATCCGCTTTCACGAAAATCGCACTTGGAATGAGAACCCTGCGGCAATTCCAAATCATAGGGCGCCAAGAATGGATGCTGGTTCTATTTGTTGCGTCATGTATGGTAACTGGTACCGCAGCGCAACAGCACTCTCCGCTACCCCCGTTGCCGGGCAGTCTTGAGATTGTCAAACCGTTTGTGGAGGAGCACTGTGTGGACTGCCACAATGAGCGAGATAAAACAGGGGGATTGAGTCTTGAAAAGATCCGTTCAGAAGAGGTGAGTAAGCGTGCCGAACTGTGGGAAAAGGTCATCCACAAGCTCCGTCACCGACAGATGCCTCCCGACGAAATGCCTCAGCCGGATGAATCGGCTCGCAATCTCTTCGTTTCAACTCTGGAGTCCTCCATTGACCGTAGCGCCGCAACGAGTCCAAATCCGGGTCGCACGGAGTCTCTCCGTAGACTCACCCGCAACGAATATCATAATGCCATAAGAGACCTCATTGCCCTGGATGTAGAAGTCTCATCTTTATTGCCGAAAGACGAAATCAGCCATGGGTTTGACAATATCACCGTGAGCGGCTTGTCGCCAATGTTGCTGGAGAGATATCTTGCCGCGGCCAAAAACATCAGCCGTCTTGCGATTGGCAGACCCATACGGGAAGCTGAAAGCAAGATCTTCACCATTCCGCTGGATTTGACTCAGGAAGACCACATTGATGGCCTGCCCCTGGGCACGCGCGGAGGAGCCGTTGTCCATCATCATTTTCCATTGGACGGTGAGTACGAATTCCAGTTGCGGCTAACGCGCAATCGCGATGGAAGAGTGGAAGGACTCAGTGAATCTCATCAGGTCGAGTTGATTCTGGATGGCATGCCGGTGCGGAGTTTTGTGGTTGAGCGTCCGCCGAGAAATCGCAGCCACGACCATGTGGATCGTCATCTGATCGCGACCCTTCCCGTGAAAGCCGGTTCACACAGAGTGAGTGCCACGTTTATCAAGAAGACGGCAACACTCCTCGAAAGCGACCGCCAACCGTATCTGGCGCACTTCAACAATGCCCGGCATGCTCGAACGCAACCGGCACTCTACTCAATCAACATCTTTGGACCGCTCAACGTTTCGGGCTCGGGCAAGACGTCCACCCGGGACAGGATATTTTCTGTCTATCCTTCCGACGCATCCGAGGAAGATCGTTGCGCCGAAACAATCATCTCGACACTGATGCGCCGCGCCTATAGACGACCCATTGCCGCGGAAGAGCTTCTCTCCCCCCTAAGGTTTTACAAAAAAGAGAAAGATAGAGAAGGATTCGAAGCAGGCATCGAAATGGCGCTCAGAGCGATATTGGTAAGCCCGCACTTCCTATTCAAAATAGAGCAGCAGCCATCCGGGGCAAGCGCGAACGAAACCTATTCCCTGCCGAGCGTAGAGTTGGCTTCGCGCTTATCCTTCTTCCTCTGGAGCAGCATACCCGACGATGAGCTGCTCGACACAGCCATACGAGGCGACCTGTTGGATCCCGTTGAGTTGGAAAACCAGGTGCGGCGCATGTTGGACGATCACAAGTCTCAGGCGTTGGTGCGCAATTTTGCCGGTCAGTGGCTTTACCTACGGAATCTCGATAGCGTCAAACCGGATCTTCGATCTTTCTTGGATTTCGATGACAACCTACGGCAGTCCATGCGACGCGAAACGGAGCTCTTCTTCGCAAGTATCATGCGGGAGGACCGAAGTGTTCTCGATTTTCTGCTAGCGGATTATACGTATCTCGATGAACGGCTTGGCAAGCACTATGGTATTCCAAATGTCTACGGCAGCCGTTTCCGGCGCGTTGCGTTGACCCATAACGACGCGCGCGGGGGCCTGTTGACCCACGGTAGTATTCTCACGGTGACATCCAATGCCACCCGTACCTCGCCAGTCGTTCGAGGCATGTGGATCTTGACCAATATCCTGGGCACGCCTCCAAAACCGCCTCCTCCCGATGTCCCGCAGCTCAAAGAAAAGAAAGCGTCTGATATAAGCACGCCATTCCCCTCTATGAGAGAGCGCATCGCGGAACATCGTAAGAATAGTGTCTGCGCAAGCTGTCATGATGCGATGGATCCACTCGGTCTGGCGCTGGAAAACTACGATGCGATTGGACGATGGCGTGCCCTAGACGAAGGCAACTCCATCGATGCCTCAGGAACGCTGTCCGATGGCAGCGCATTCAACGGCGCCATTGAGTTGCAGCAAGCCATTGGGAAGCGGCCCAAGATTTTCGTCACCACCTTGTCTGAAAAGCTGCTAACCTACGCCCTAGGACGGGGGCTGGAATACTACGATGCCCCGGCAATCCGCAAGATCGTGAACGACGCCAGTCGGAGCGACTACCGCTTCTCTTCCCTAATTCTGGGAATTGTCAATAGCACACCCTTTCAAATGAGGAGATCGCAATGATTATCACCAAGAAGGCTATTGACCGCAGATCGTTTTTGCGGGGCGCCGGTGTATCGTTGGCACTGCCCCTATTGGATGCGATGGTACCTGCCATGAGCGCTTTCGCCCAGACGCCTGCCAAGCCGGTCCGCCGTCTTGGCTTTGTTTACATCCCCATGGGTGCTCATCTCCCCAAATGGACCCCGGCCGTCGAAGGAAAACTCACCGAGCTAACACCGACACTGAAAACGCTCACACCCTACCTCGACCAGCTGACCGTCCTCTCGAATCTGGAATTGAAGAACGCATACTCCCAAGGAAACCATGCCACCGCCAATTCCGCCTTTCTCAGCGCCGCAAAAGCAAAAATGACCGAAGGCAGTGACTACGAACTCGCAACAACGGTTGATCAGATTGCTGCGAAACGCATAGGCGGCGAGACACCCCTGCCCTCTCTTGAATTGGCCATGGACTTGATGACGGCGATGGGAAACTGCGATAACGGATATGCCTGCGTCTATCAAAACAATCTTTCCTGGTCATCACCCACGTCGCCGCTTCCGGCGGAAGCGCACCCACGCATGGTCTTCGAGCGGCTTTTCGGCGGTCGGGGCAGTGCGGCCCAGCGGCGGGCCGATCATCAGAAAGACGCCAGTATCCTCGACTGGGTGATGGAGGACTTTACCCGACTGCAGAAACGACTAGGGCCGGACGATCGCCAAAAAGTGTCCCAGTATCTGGACACGATCCGTGAGGTGGAACGCCGTATCCAAAAAGCCGAACAACGGACGGTGGATGCACCCGCGCCGGATATGGATCGTCCGGCCGGTGTACCGGAGGCTTACTCCGATCACGCCAAGTTGATGTTTGATCTACAGGTCTTGGCGTTCCAGGGAGACATCACCCGCGTCATGACATTCCAATTGGCCCGCGAAACGAGTGACCGGACCTACCCCGAAATCGGAGTGCCCGACCAACACCACTATGTTTCGCATCATTCCAATAACCCAGATAAGGTCGAGAAATTGACCAAGATCAACGAGTTTCACGTGTCGCTGTTTGCCTATTTCTTGGAAAAGCTAAGGTCTACACCCGATGGCGAAGGGACACTACTCGATCACTCGCTGATACTCTGCGGCAGCGGCATGGGGAATCCTGACGTGCATGATCATGTCGATTTGCCCATTCTGGTAGCCGGAGGCGGTGGGGGATCGCACAGAGGAGGACGTCACATTCGCTATTCCGAACCCACCCCCCTCGCAAATCTCCATTTGACTTTGCTCGACAAAGTGGGCGTACCACTCGATGCTTTCGCTGACAGCACGGGGAGACTCGATGAAGTTTTCGAACCGCTAACGCTGTAGGGGACCGGCAAGAAATAACTTGGACTTTTGAATGCCCAATTGCACCCCATCTTTGATCGCTTCTCAATCGCGAAATCCGCGACGTAGTAGAAAGCTACGCCTGTGGTTTCGCTCAATCGGGCGCGACCCAATATGGGGCACACTTGGACCCCAAATTGTCCAACTAATTTATTGCCGATCCCCAGATGTGAGGACACCATGATGACTTCCCGATGTATCCCGATTCGGTTGGTAGTGGTTTGGATGCTTGTGTCTCTACCGGTCTCGATTGCCGAAGGAGAGACGCACCTTGTCGATGCGGTCCAACGGGGTGATCGGGAACGGGTCGAACACTTGTTAGAACAAGGTGCGAACGCCAATTCAGCCACGCCTGATGGAACGACCGCATTACTCTGGGCCGCTCATTTGGATAGAGTCGACATCGCGACGTTGCTGCTTCGAGCCGGCACAAACGTCTCTAGCGCCAACCGATATGGCGTGACGCCACTGATGCAGGCAGCCACCAACGGCAATGCCGAGTTGGTCGCATTGTTGCTCGACGCCGGCACCGATGTCAACGCCAAGACGCCGCAAGGCGAAACCCCATTGATGATCGCCGCGCGTACCGGAAAACCTGAAGCAGTCCGAACCTTGCTGGCCCGCGGAGCCAATCCGAATGTCACCGAAAGCAAGCGCGGACAGACCGCTCTAATGTGGGCTGCAGCGGAGGGTCATGTTCAGACCGTGCAATCACTCATCGATGCGGGTGCAAAAATAGATGCGGAGTCCAAGAGTGGTTTTACCGCATTTCTTTTCGCTGTTCGGCAAGGCAAAATCGATGTCGTACGAACGCTTCGCCAACATATCGACAAGATCATGATAACACAAGATCGGCGTGATTTACCTGACACGCAGAATCAAGATCAAACCAGTCGCGGTTTATGCATGGCGGTCAGTAACGCACACTTCGAATTAGCAGCACTGCTTTTGGAAGCCGGTGCGGATCCAGATTTCATGTGGAAGGGTCGCACGGCGTTGCACAGGATTATTTCGGTCCGCAAACCAGGCACCGGCACACACGACCCACCCCCGCCGGGCTCTGGCAATATGACCAGTCTAGAATTGGTCCAAAAACTTGCTGAACATGGAGCCAATCTCGATCTTAGGATGACGACAGGAGGGTATGTCTCGACCGGCGCCACGGCATTTTTGTTGGCCGCGCACACCGCCGATGCCGGATTGATGCGTCTGCTCGCCGATCTCGGCGCAGATCCCTTGATCCCCAATAAAGCCAATTCCACGCCGTTGTTAGTCGCAGCGGGCGTTGGCGTTAAGTCTCCGGGTGAAGACGCCGGCACGCCCAGCGAAGTGTACGAGGCCGTAAAGGTCGCCCTAGCGCTGGGCGGTAACGTCAACGCCGTCAATGACCGTGGCGAAACGGCCATGCACGGAGCGGCATACAAATATGCCGATGCCGTGGTACCGCTACTGATGGACCATGGCGCCAAGATCGAGATCTGGAATCAAAAAAACAGACAGGGTTGGACACCCTTGCGTATCGCCACGGGTGTCCATAGAACCATGAATTTGAGAAGATCCCCCAAGGTCGCCGCAGAACTCCGAAAAGCAATGATCGCCGCGGGCGTCTCGACCCATATCGACCCTGAGACAAACATTAGCGGTGGCACCCGATAGCACATGGGCGGATTCACCTACAAGCCTGGCATCGCACTTCTGTCTTCTTGATATCCTTCATTGAAAAGATGTCACTGCCCACATTCGACCGGATCGTAAGAGAGAAATGGGAGGAGTGGCGTGACGAGGTGCTTTCCAAGGCGAGAGGCGAAGACATGATCCGCACAGGTCGGCTCTACGATGCCAAGGGTGGATACACCGAAGCGGAGCGGGTACCCCTATTTTCGTCGCATGGGCTGGCAGACCAAGAACAAGGCCTTCATCAGCGAAGACAATCGCATCATTCTGCCGCTCTATTCGGACGGCTTCAGTTTCTCTTTGATGGCCCTGACGGATGACGGCGGCCAAACCTGGCAATTTAGTAACCCCCTGGTGGGTGCCGGCAACATTCAGCCCCCCTGGTCCAAGGCGGAAAGGGAACGCTGGTGGCGTACATGCGTGACAACGGTCCGGCCCCCAAACGTCTCCACATCAGCCGATCTCGGGACAACGGCCTCACGTGGAGTGACGTACAGGATTCGCAGATTCCCAATCCGGGCGCAGGTGCAGATCTCGTCACCCTTAGCAACGGCCATTGGGTGTTGGCCTTTAATGACACCGAACGAGGCAGGCACAGCCTAGCCGTTTCCACAACAAGGGATGAAGGCCAGATTTGGTCGAAACCCCGTCATCTGGAACAAGACCCCAAAAAGACCACGAGTTTTGCCTATCCCGCCATCGTTCAGGCAAAAGACGGCGCGCTCCACGTGGTCTATAGCTATCACGGCAGGAAAGACAACGGCGAGGCGCACAAGACGATCAAACACGCGCGCTTCAATGAAGCCTGGATCCTTGATCAGCAATGAAAGCAGAGGTCGGTCTGGCTTCCAACAGATCAGGGTTCCAGATTATCTTTGATGAGGGATCGCTTCAAAGTGTTCAGCAGACGCCGAGCGTCGTGCTCTTGATCTGTGATCACATTGTCCGAAACAAGGATGCGTTCGCTTTCCTTGTCACCAACCACGACCGCCTCGGTACTCAATCCTGAAAAAAGGTTGCCTGTTACAGCGATGTCTTGCGTGCCTTGCAGCAATATCCCGGCGGCGGCCAGATCGTCTGCACGACGCTTGACCTGGCCTTGACCAATAAAACTGTTCGAGAAGTTGTTGCCCGTGACGGTGATGCGGCCACTGTTGGGCCCGATGACCAGGGCCCGCTGTTTGACAATCGTGAAGACGTTGGCACTGACCGTGCAACCGTGCGCGCCGCGCAGGTCGATGCCGCCGGATTCCTCGTGGGCAATGACATTGGCGCTGAGGGCGATGCCGTAGCAGTCTCTGTCGAGGACGATGGCCGTCCCCTTGCACTCCTCGATCATGTTACCGGCAACGACCGAACCATAGGTGTTCTCGATCACCACGCCGTCCCCCAGGTGGTCGTCGAGGTTATTACCGGTCATACAGAAGTGATATGGGTGGCCGACCCGACGCCTGCCAGGGTGACATCGGAGCTAGAGATCAGCAGCGGTTTCGTGATTTCAAACAGACCGGGCGGCAGTTGGACCATGCCGCCTTCAGGCGGACACGCGTCGATGGCGGCCTGAATGCTCTCATAGTACCTCGCATAGATCACTGGACGGGCACCGGGCAGCAGCACCGGTCGAGCCTTTTCCTGAGCGATTGCATCGATATGGGTCATGGTGAGCAGTATCAACAACACGAAATGTAGACGGGCCATTTTTCATCTCCTATAAGGCTGACGCGAATAAAACACGACGATGGATCTACGGTTCCAACGTGACCGAGATGCCCCGCACTGGATGCGGGAACCTATTCTTAGAAGAATCACTTCACATTCGCCCTGCAACCGGGTGATGAACTCTAACACGATCGCCTGACGCGGCGCTAGGGACTGTTCGATTCTTCCGTCTCGCGGAGAAGCGCGTCGCCGCGCTTGAATCAAGGCACGGCTTCGAACTCAGGCAGACCGAGGCGACGCGTCAGGTCTTGAAAGCGCGGCTCGGAGCGCAAGCGCTTGAATCGAGGATCTAGTGCGACTTCGACGAGCCAGCTGCTATCGCGCTGCTCGTAGGCACGCCACAACCAGTCCAGTGCTTGACCTTGCTGGTCGAGACCGGCGTAGATGACAGCGACCTCGTACGACGGCACGTATCGCTGCCCCGAAAGATCTATCATTTCTCCGAGTATCTCGTTCGCCGCGGTTATCCGGCCTGAGACGGCATAGGCATGCGCCAGCGCAGCTAGGTGGACCGGGTTTCTCTTGGAAAGGCCCACCCCCTTCTCGAACATCTCAATGGCCTCTTCAAGCCGCCCCTCTTGTTCGTAGACTTGACCCAAGAACAAGATTGCCACGATGAAGTTCGAATTCAGCTCCAGGGTCTCTTTCAGTTGCTCGATCGCGAGATCGTGCTCACCTGTATAGAGGTAATGCCATCCTAAGTGAAGCTTGAGGATCAGGCTGAGTGGGTCGAGCTCTAGCGCCCTTTTGCTATGAGCCAGGGAATCTTCCTGGCGGCCCATCGGCAGAAGACAGTGCGAGTACCACTGGTGTGCCGTCGCATAGTTGGGGTTCAGAGCAATGGCGCGTTCATACTCCCGCTCGGCAGCCGCTAGGTTCCAATCGTGCCCCTGGAGGACAGCGGCCAGCACCACGTGGGCTTCCGCCAGCGTTTCGTCGTACTCCAGTGCCTCCTCCGCCGCGGCCTTCGCTAATGGGTAGCTCTTGTGCGGGTCCATGAGGGAATAAATCTCATGGCCCAGCAGAACGTACGTGTAGGCCACACCGGCGTGGGCCAGCGCGAAAGTGGGATCTTTTTCAATCGCCTGATTGAAGTACTTGAGTGCGCCTTCGAACGCCTCTTTCGTCCTCTGGTTCCAAAAGTAGCGTCCTTTGGAATAAAGCAAGTAAGCATCGGGATCGACCGGCCGACTCCGCCCGAGCGCCACCTTTTCCTCGGGCGTCACCGTGATCTCGATTTCATGGGCAATCGCCTGCGCCAGCTCGCTTTGCAAGGCCAGGACATCGCTCAAGCGGCGCTCATAGGTTTCCGCCCAGAGCTGCCTTTCGGGCTCGGCCTGCACGAGCCTCGCTATGACCCGCACGCGGTCGCCGGCCCGCATCACCGAACTCTCTTATGAGGGCGGCGACGTTCAACTCCTGGGCGATACGCGCTAGGGGCTTGTTGTGTACGTTCTTGTACTGCATCACCGAGGTCCGAGAGATGACCCGCAACGCGCCGATCTGCCCTAGATGGACTATCAGCGCTTCGGTCATCCCGTCCGCGAAAAACTCGTCTTCGGGGTCACCGGAAAGGTTCTCCACAGGCAGCACGGCTAGCGATTCGATGCGAGCGGGGTAGACGGCGGGACCGAAAACGCGGGCCCAGCGCTCGCGCACATCACCCAGGATCAAGCCTATTGCCAATGCAGCAGCCACTGCGCCGGCGGCAGCAAAGGCGAGCTTGTTGCGTTGGATGGCCTTTTGAATGCGGTAGGCCGCGCTCGGCGGCCGGGCAATGACGGGCTCGTTATGGTCATGGCGCATGAGATCCAGCGCCAGGCCATTGGCGGTTTCGTAACGCCGTGTTCTGTCCTTTTCCAGACACTTCAGCACGATCCAGTCCAGGTCGCCTCGCAACTGGCTGATCAGTTTGGGGGCGTCTGTGGCATGGCGGGCCGCTGTGGTGGAAAGCGCTTCAGCCTGTAGGGTTGCCAACTTGGTCGACGGTCTCTGCGGTGCCTGCTCCCGAATGACCTTGCGCATGGCATCCAGGCCCGCTTTCTTGAGGGCATCGGGATCAAAGGGGGTATGCCCCGTGAGCAACTCATAGAGCAGGATACCCAGACTGTAGATGTCGCTGCGGGTGTCGATGTCTAACCCGCTCATCTCCGCCTGTTCCGGACTCGTGTACACCGGCGTTCCGATGAATTGCTGAAATTGTGTGTAGACGTCTTGTCTGTCAGGTCCTGCTGCATGGCCTTGGCAATCCCAAAGTCGATCACCTTGGGCATGGGTACGCCGTCGTGCAGGGTGATCATGATGTTGGACGGTTTGATGTCGCGGTGAATAATCCCCTTCTGATGCGCGTGCTGGATGGCGTGGCAGATGGGAATGAACAGATCCGAGCGCTCTCGCGTGGAAAGCTTCTCCTGATCACAGTATTCTGTGATCGGAATGCCTTTGACCAGCTCCATCACGAAATTAAGGACGACCCGACTCGGTAGCCCCGGCGTCCAGGACCTTGGCGATATTAGGATGGTCCATCATGGCCAGGGCCTGACGTTCGGCTTCGAAACGGCCGATGACCTGTTTGGAGTCCATCCCCGGCTTGATGACTTTCAAGGCAACTCGGCGTCTGACCGGTGTACCGTTGTTGAGCGATGTACACGACCCCAAAACCGCCCTCCCCGATCTTCTCCAGGAGCTTGTAGCGGCCTATCGACTGTCCCGCCTGTTCGAATGCCAGACCCAGTTCGGGCCGAAGGCTCTCCGTCGGTCCGGGCGGATTAGATTGCCCAGTTTGACCGCCCTGGCCGGACGGTGAAGACCCCTGGGAGCTTGCGGCAGGATCGCTTGCGGCAGCCGGATCAGGGATCTCCTCCCCGGGCTCGTATGGCCGGAGGATCTCATTCAGCCGTTCCGGCTCCACGCCCATCAGTCTTCTCTTCGGTTTTTTGGCCATTTCGCCTCGGTCCTGTGGCATTGACTTAAAACACCTCACGACATACCGCCCATAGGGTACCTACCACTCGGACCAAAAAAACCAAAAATATCTCCCCTATCTCTGCGAATTCTCATTTCTTTCCTGAATATAGGGGCAGAACCATCAATCGAAACCCTTTATGAAAGGAACAAACCATGAAAATGACAGTGATTCAAAAACGGGTCATCGCATCGATCGTGCCGACGCTCCTCTGCTCACAGGCTTCGGCCTGGTGGGGCACTTACAACTGGGGGACGAAACCTTTCAAGGTCTTATCAGAGATCTTGATCCTCTTAATTGTCTTTGGTGTAGCTGTTCCGGTACATGCAGTAACGGTGGACGGCATCGTCAGGACCGTCAGTCCAGTTGATTCCTTGGCGGCCATTCAGGGAGCTGTCGATGACGCTCAAGCCGTAGGCGGAGAAGTATTCTTCACTGCAGGAACCTACGATTTTGGCAGTGGAAGACTTGAAGTAAGGAACAGCGGTGATGTAACGTTAACAGCAGACGAACCAGACGATCCTTTGAACCCAGCCACGTATAATGTAACACTCACTAGTTCTGGGTTTGAAGTTATTAAGGTTCAATGTCGTGACACGACGTCAAACGTAACCGTAGAGAATTTATCGGTGGTTGGAGCAGACAGCGCCATACGTCATAGAGATGAAACTAACAAGAAGGGCGGTAATCTCTTCGTAGAATCCTGCTCCCTGCAAGCACAATCAGGCAGTTCAGGAGCCTTGCATAGTACAGATGTAGGAGCTGTGTCTTTGTGCGTGGAGAAGTGTCTTATTAGGGGAGCATGTGAAGGTATTCTTGCAAGAAACAATGGCGAATGGACCGATTTTACTGTTAAAGAGTGTAAGGTCGAAGGTGTTTCGGGGGAAATAGTACTTCATAACTGGGAGCGTAGTGGCATTAGAATTCTGGTGGAGAATAATGATGTAGAAGCCTTAGGCGAAAGCGAATTCAATGCGACTGCATTGTTCATCGTCGGTCCTCGGGCGAACGAGCCAGAAATTCTAAACATTCTGGATAACCACTGCTTAAATGGTAGGAACGTGATATTCAGCAGGATTGCATTGATAGCAGGGAATGTGATGGAAAGCGAGCTGGCTCAAATGGTGTTGCTCGCCAGGTTCGGGACAAGTTTTCAAATAACTGATAATACTTTCCTATTCAAACCTACGAAACAAAATGTTGGTGGGAGAAATAGGAATGCCGCAGTAATTCTTAGAGAATCAACCGATACCTTGTTTGAGGACAACCATGTAATAGTGGCTGCTACTGGAGATGGACGGACCTTCCGGGATGCAGCGTGCTTATCGCTAATAAGCGCAGAGAATACGGAAATTGTCGATAACCTGTTCGAGGCGGTAGAAGTGCAAATAAGACCAGCGATTAAGAGCCGACGGAACTCAAAGGACAATCAATTTATAGACAACGCGTTTACAGGAACATTCAGCGAAGCCTTGTTAGGAGTCGAAATGACGGGTTCTTTACTGGTTGATAATCATGTGGAGAATTTAACTCCTAGCAGTGGTTTCGACTTCGTGTTAGAGGCCGACTCGCCAGCAGTAGGTGGAGCGGGTAACACGATCCTGGGTAATGGTATTGAAAACGTCTGGGATCAGACAGATAACGCCGCAACTCCGGCCTATGACGGACGTAATACCATTGTCGACGTAGCCAGTATCAAGAACGTCACAGTGCCGCTACCTTAAGAGCTAACACCAGCTGACTCGGCTGCCGCAACTCTTCACGACGCCAGGCTGCAAAGGTCATTTCCGAGAGGGGTGGCCTTTGTGTCCCGGCGTTTTTTTCACCGCGAAATACACGAAAAGCGGGAATTAAACAGGAAGGGCTCAATCAGAGTGCAATGGAGCCGCTGGCATAGGCGACAGCCGTCAAAATAGAGCCTTCCATCCGATTAATCCAAGAATTGACAAGGCCAACCAGAATCCGCGACCGCCCTTCCTGTCCAATCAATCCGTTCAGAGTCGGCCAAATGCTCAAATGCCAGCCAGAGCTTTCGTGGTTCAAGAAAAACCGGACTCGATTTGAATAATGGGACCGGATGGAGTATACTGCGTCCATGACCAGAGTCGAAAAATTGGAGTCCGAAGTTTCACGTCTTTCAGCGGATGAGCTGTCTCGGTTCCGTGCATGGTTTGCTGAATTTGACGCTGCGCTGTGGGACGAGCAGATCGAGCTTGATGCGAAATCAGGCAAGCTCGATCACTTGGCCGAGAAGGCCATCCAGGATTTCAACTCCGGAAACTGTAAAGAGCTGTGAACCATTTCACGTCCCCGTCTTTTTGGTCCTGCTACGAAAAACTCCCCGTCCCTATGCGTCATTTGGCGGAGAAGAAATTCGAACTCCTCAAGCACGACCCCGATCATCCCAGCCTTCGTTTCAAGAAGATCGGCCGTTTTTGTTCGGCTAGGGTTGGGATCAAATACCGCGCGCTTGCTGTAGAAATTCCAGCAGGCTGTCTGTGGTTCTGGATTGGCCCGCATTCTGAATATGACAAACTGATCAACGCGTCATCATAGCGTCTGCCCTGCCCGGTTTTCAACATTTCGGTGACTTGACCGTGGTCGATGGCGGCACCAACAACCGGAATCAGTGCGTTTATTTGAACAGGAAGTTCAGGAAGGAAGGGAAGGGCTGTAGCGGTCGGAGTACTGATTTTGGGGAAAGGTTCAAGCTTCGCTTGAATGAGGGTATTTTACCATGAAGTTAAGATGAGAAGGCTGTCCTCCACGAGCGTTAGACGCTCTAATACGCACTCACCGTAACGCGGTGCAATTGACTTAAAGCCAATCAAGGAGAACAGCCATGACTACTGTAACAATCGGAATCGACTTGGGCGACAAGAATCATGAAGTATGCGTGCTCGACAATGCAGGCGAGGTAATCGATCGCTTTATGGTTGGCAATACCAAAAGTCAGCTTCAAAAGGTATTTGCAAAGTATGCTGGTGCTCTGGTGGCGATGGAGACCGGAACGCATTCTCCCTGGGTCAGTCGCGTGCTGGTAGCCTTGGGGTGTAGGGTCCTGGTCGGTAATGCCCGCAAGCTCCGGGCGATCTGGGCTTCTTCCCAGAAGTCCGATACCAAGGATGCCGAAATGCTGGCGCGTATCGCACGCTTGGACCCGAAGCTCCTGTATCCGATCCGTCACCGTAGCCAAAAGGCACAGGTTGACCTGGAGCAAATCAAAGCCCGTGATTTACTGGTCCGTCTACGAACCGATCTGATTAACCATGTCCGCGGTGTGGTCAAGAGCCTGGGGGAACGCTTGTCAAAGTGCGCTGCCCCGGCTTTCCACAAGAAGGTCCAGAAGGAACTACCGGATGACCTGCGTACGGCCTTGATACCATTGCTTGAGCAAATCGGCTCGCTGACTGGACAGATCCGAGCCTACGATAAGCAGCTTGAAGACGTGGCCGAAACCGCTTACCCGGAAACCGTCTGCCTGCGTCAGATCCAGGGCGTCGGCTTGATTACGGCTTTGGCCTATATTCTGACGCTAGAGTCTCCGGATCGATTCGACAAGAGTCGTGCCGTCGGTCCCCATTTAGGGTTGACGCCTCGTAAGGACCAATCGGGCAGCAGTGATAAGCAGCTACGCATCAGCAAGGAAGGAGATGTTTATTTACGGCGTCTACTGGTCAGTTGTGCCCAGTATATCCTGGGCCCCTTTGGTCAGGACAGTGACTTGCGTCGCTACGGCGAGCGTTTGATAGCCCGTGGCGGCCGCGCGGCTAAACGCAAGGCGGTGGTCGCGGTGGCTCGCAAACTAGGCATCTTACTTCACCACCTTTGGTCGACAGGTGAAGTCTATCAGCCTTTGCACAATGCGAAACCTGCCGCCTAGTCTCAGGGCACCGCTGTCAGAAAGGAAATTATCATGAAGTGCAAGGTTTTAGAACTGAATAAGGAAACGCCTACGGCGAAACTATTTGATCATTTCATACACCCCCCAACCGAAGCCAGATGGGGGGGTGGAATTGAAGACTCACGACACCCCTGGTTCCTCTCGCCGGGTTTGTCATAACGTACAGTGTACTTAGGGATTGACCCTTGCGGACACCATTTACAAAGCTTTTGACGTCTTGGTCTGGAAGACTGCGGTCCATGCTAAGATCCTGCCTCCTGGCGGAGGCGACTGAAGAGATCGTCATGAAGTTTGCAGCTTCCCAAGACGTACCTTAACAGGCACCGGGCCCCAGCCAGGCCCACACACAGAGTGCGAATGGAAGCAAGACAGACAAGGCTTTGAAAAAATAGTCGGCAACGGTAAATATTATGCTTGAATAGCCTTCTCATGGAAGGCGATGGAGAAAGACCGAGCCCGTCGCTATGACACGGCGAGCGGCTTGGCGCAGGATGTCAAACGCTTCCTCAATGACGAACCCGTCGCCGCCGCGGCCCCCAGCCTTTGGTACACACTGCAAAAATTAGCGCGACGGAACAGGGTGATCTTTGCCGCCGCAACGGCGATCGCGGCGTCACTCATTCTGGGTCTTGGCCTGGCACTTTATGCTTTCGCTCGGGAGCGCGTGGCCAGGAGCGACGCGGAGTTTCAGAGGGCGGAGGCCGAGCAATCTCAACGCATGGAATCCGAGCAGCGGCGGCGCGCAGTAGCCAACGCCCTGGGGGCCCGCCGGCTGCAATACGCCGCAGACATACGAATGGCACAGCTCGCTCTCCAAGACTCCGATCTGGGGCTGGCGAAGCAGATCTTGAACTCACACGTCCCGAGCGATGCCGAGCACGGGCCTGACCTGCGGGGGTGGGAGTGGCGTTATCTCTGGGACCAGTGCCGCGATGAAGCATTGATCTCCAATCGCGAGACAAGCGATCCGGCCGAGAGCCTGACCGTAAGTCCGGATGGCTCGACCCTGATTGTGGGACACCGTTGGGGGACCATTCGACTCCTGGACGCTTTGACGCTCAAGCATCTGCATACGCTGCAGGAAAGCGGGCAGTTCGCCAGAGTCGAATATTCACCCGATGGCAAGCTGCTGGCGGCGACTGGCGACAGCGGCGTCGTCAAACTGTGGGACGTTGGGACATGGACAGAACGAGACGAGTTGCCCCGCACACGAGAAATATGGGAGCTGGCCTTCTCGCCGGACAGTCAGTGGCTGGCGACCTTTGCAAATAACGGGGTCGCGCGGATTTGGTCCGTTGCGACAGGGGAGATCGCGCACGTATTCCCAGGCTTTGAGCCGTACGGGGCGGGAATGACCTTTTCTCCCGATAGTCGGAGCCTTGCCGTCGGTGGCAAAGGTGGCCGGATTCGTATCTTCGATGTGAAGACCGGCGATCCGGTGCGTAAGATGCATTCTCCCGAGAAAGGCGTGGCCGCCCTGGGCTTCTCATCCGATGGCTCCCTGCTGGCTGCCGGCGGCTGGCCGACAGGGCTGATCACCTTATGGGACACCAAAACGGGAAAACTTGTCGGGGAGCTCCGCGGCCATGGCGCCTGGGTCAGTTCGGTCATGTTTTCAAGAGACGACCAGACACTTGTCTCCGCCAGCGCGGATCAAACCATCCGAATCTGGGATATGGACGCGAGAGAGAATCGCACGGTGCTACAGGGTAGCCTGGATGAAATTTGGGACCTGGCCTGGCTTGCAGAGGGTCAGCAATTCGTTTCCGCGGCCAAAGACGGAACGGTCTCCCGGTGGGAGGCGTCCCCCACCTCCGATGACGATCAGCCCACCATTATCCCCGGCCTTCGCAAGTCTTTGGGCCTTGCCAAAGCCGGCTCTCAGCTCGTTGCGGTCAACCAGGATCAATCCGTGGTGCTGGCCGATTTACGCCGTCCGGGACGGGTCAAGGTTGTCGAGTCACTTGGTACCAGCCATCACGGGCTTGCATGGTGCGCCGAAAGAGGTTTGTTGGCGTCGTGCAAGTGGAGAGAGATCACGGTCTGGTCCGACGAGGAAAAGGAGTCAGTCGCCTTTCGGCATGACCTGGAAGGTAGGATTCAATTCATGCGATTCCTCGACGATGGCGCTTATCTCATGGTCCTCTCTGATAAACATGAGGTGGCCGTGTGGGACACGAAAACCTGGAATGCAGCCGATGAAAGGGTGCAGCTTTCGAAGGGGATAGTGGCGGATCTGCAAAAGGGTCGGACTTGGCGCGGTCCCACCGAAATCCTTAAGATTTCGCCCGATGGAAGCCGGCTTGCCATCGGCACCGAACGGGGATATGTGGTCTGGTTTGACCTCAAGAGTGGGTATCAGTTGTCGGAGACGCGGTGTCATCGTGGCTGGTTTAATGCCCTCGCATTCTCGGCGGATGGCAAGCTTGCGGCTTCATGCAGTTCGGGCGGCTATGTGGTCTTGTGGGATGTGCACTCTGGCAAGCAGATCGGCAACAAAATTCGGGCCTCCCGGCGATCGACGCAGGGCGTGGCCTTTTCGCCCGATGGCGCGCGCCTGGTGACCGGCCATGCGCGTCCCGGGCGGATCAAGGTCTGGGATCTTGCCACAAGACGACAGCTTCTGGAACTGCCCTGCGGCGGCGGATCGCAGGCGACCCATCTGGCATTCTGGCCGGACGGACCGGGCCTAGTCGCCTGCGATGGTGAAAATCTAGTCATCTGGCGTGCCCGGTCCTTGGATGAGATCCAAGCGGCTGAGAGGGCACGCTGAGAGAGACGACACCTCCTTCTTGTCCGGCGTTTGCCAGCGACACCCTGCGCTTCTCTTTCGTTCACCCCTTCCTCAATCGCAAGACGAATCGATTCACCGTTGGCCTTTCCATGTCTATACCTGGGGTCGCTGGAAAAAAACAGGCCAAACAGGAAAAACACTGATCCCTCCCTCACCCCGTTCTCGCTGTTAGGGTAAAGCACCCTACGTAATGGGATGCCACATAACCCTCTTTCAGGAGAATTGACCCATGAAAGCAACGGATTCGATTCATCGCCGCCTGTGGGTGGCACTCGGCCTGGCCGCGCTCCTCCCGGCGATCGCCATGGCGGAATTTACCCTCGATGTCGAAGTCATCGGCAAGGGGGAGATTGCCCTCACCCCGGAAACGGGCCCCTATGCGGAAGGCACTGAGGTCACGCTCACCGTCCATCCGGAGTTACGCCATGCCTTGGCCGGCTGGGGCGGTGACGCCTCAGGTCAGGCGGATGAGATCATCGTCACCATGGACGCCGACAAATCGATCCGTGCCGAATTCGGCAAGATCGTCATCGTCGGACCGCACCAATATGTCTTCGGCGCGGCAACACCCTCCTTGGCCAGACGATTCACCACGGAGGGACACTTTATCAGTGGCGACGATCTTTCCTTGTATTACGTTAAGATACGCTACGACCGTCTGCCCCAAACGGTGACTTCGATATTCAGGGTCACTCGGCCCGATATCAACGCACCCTGGGGCGAACCGGTGGACCTGATGAAGGACAACGTCAATGCGGGCCTGAATTACAATTGGGCCATGAAACCGAGCCTCACGGACGACGGGTTGACGCTGTGCTACCTCTCGATCCAGGTCGCCAATCCTGGCGCGTGGCCTACGGCGAGCCGATGGTTGGCCGTCTACCGAGCCTCTCTGGAGGAAGAATTTGACTTCTCCGAGCCCGAGCAGCTTGGCCCCCCGGCGTGGGAGGACGAAGCCGGTCCAGGTTCCATCACGCGTGATGGAACCGGTTTTGTATACACGTCGGAGCGTGCCGGCGGTAGTTCTGAGGGCGCTATTTGGTACACCGCTTGGGATCCAAATGGCTATGCCGTCGGAGAACCGACCTTGGTGGCTGCCGATCCCGATCAGCGCTATACATCACCCGAAATGTCGGCGGACGGTCTCACCGTCATGTTTTGGAACCCCGGTAGCCCCCACACCATCTACATGGTCGCCCGTGCCTCGGTCCACGACCCCTGGAGCCCTGCGGTCAGCCTGCCCACACCGATTGCCTTAGGCCGCGAACACTTTGCCTCGATGTCTTCGGATATGACGAAGATTTACTTCGACTCCCACCGTCCTGGTACTACGCCAATTGATCCTCGCGATCCCCGGGGTCCCCCGCCCGGCGGGCCAGG
>JADFMM010000163.1 GCA_022563885.1 Planctomycetota bacterium
ACGCCTCCGGTTTCGGTCAGTCGATCACGACCAAATCCAATCCAAATCTGATCGGATAATTTGGTAACTTGTTGTCATGCATGGCCTTACGTGCGCCACTTTTGCACGGGGATGTCTGAGTCAGCCGTTTCTACGAAAGTTCCGAGTTGGGGGTCATAACCGAGTGAGAGGTTGAAGACGTGATAGGGCTCTGTTTCCCGCGTCATGATCTTGTCGTAACCCACCTTGTACTTGTAGGCGCGAAAGACAATACTTAGTTTGTCTAGACTCTCCCAGTTTATATGCCATATCAACGTGTCCTTTGTGTTGACGGGGATCTCAAATTCGCGGAGCGCGTAAACGTTACCAGCCTGTCCATAGACCGTGACAAAGACCTCTTGGATATTCCTGCCGATGGGCTTGTTGTCAACAATCACAAAAAACCGGGAGTTGCCGACATCCGATCGAGGGGGATAATAGACAATGTTCTTGACACAACCAAGGCAGGACAGGATCAAACACCCCAAGAGTACGTACATCATGTTGCGAATCATCATTCAACTCCTTCAATAAAACGAGATTGCTAGTTTCGAGACAGTGTGGTGTGTCTTTGGACCTATTTCTTGCTACGACTCTTTCATGCTGTCTCCCGAAACTCGGCCGGGTCACTGAGGTAGGTCAAGACGCTGCGGAGGGACGTCATGATGGGGACGCCGCAGGCCTGTAGTTTTTCCCGGCACTGGTGTCCGCCTGAAATAAGCAGGCAGTCGATGTCGAGGGCCTGGGCGACTTCATAGTCGTGCGTGGTATCACCGACGAGAAGCGTCTCTTTGGGCGCCAGTCCCAGTTCCTGGGCGAGATATCTCCCCTCCGTGACTTTTCCGCTGGCGTAATGATCGTCTCGACCCACGACCTTCACAAAGTAATCGCGGATGTCGAAAAAGGTGATGATCCGATCCAGGTGGGTTTGGTTGTAGGCTGACAGGATGGATTGTCCTATGCCCAGCTCCTGGATGCTCGCCAGGACATGGACTGCGTTCTCCCGCAGGCTACAGCGAAACTGCCGGTCTGCGTACAGCGCGATGTAGTGGGCGGCGATGTCATCATAGGATTCGACGGAAAAATCAAATCCTAAGCGCTCGTAGTAGGCGATGATGGGAAAGTCGAATTCTTGCAGATAGGTCTCGTAGGGGATGGGGGGCTTGTTTGTCTCACGCAGGATCGTACTCACGACTTCGTAGCACGCTTGCGTGTCATCGATCAGGGTTCCGTTCCAGTCCCAGATGATGTGTCGATAGGGACCTGTAGACTCGATTGTCATGGCCTGCTGCCTAGTCCTTTCTTTGGGTGTCTCATCGGGAAATCAATGGGCAATGAGCAAAACATCCATTGTAGTCCGGCAGGACCCAAATGGCGAGCGTTGGGACCCGCACAACAACAACTTACCGCTCCTCCACCACGAGATCCTCAATGTAGGCACACTACGCCTCCGGTTCAGCTCAATCGATCACCACCAAATCCAAGCTCAATATGAGAGGATAATTCGGTAACTTATTGCCGTGCACGTCCTTACGTGATGTCCCTAAGGTGATCTGTGGTTGAGAGAGAAAGTTCAGTACCTTTTTACGATTTGTGCAAAAGGTGCTTGACAGGATGTGTTGTTGCCCTATACTTATGTCCAAGATCGAAAACTTATTGGAGGAGTGGTCGACGGATGAAACGACCCCCAAAACAGCAGTCACGGATGTCTTGCGAACCTTGTTTTAAGCGTCCTAATTTACCCTCCCCCCGAGGAGTCCCTACTTCTTCACTCTCTTCTCTACAAAGTCCGTAGTTAGTAGGGGCTCGTCCCTGTACATCCGGTCCCCTTGGCTTTCTCGCCAGTGAAACGTCAAGGGGGCCGGTTTTTCCTTTTCTTGCGAGCGTGTATATTGCAACGGTGTGAGACATGTGTCAACCCTTCGCAAGCGGTCTATGAGGGAGCGCGCTGGTGAGCATTTGGCTATCCGTTAGCTGAAGATTCCTGCATAGATTTGAGCGACTATCAACTTGCTGTGTGACCCGATTGGCGATGATCTTATTCATTTGCAGTTTCTCATCTCATAATCACGTCATCTTCAGCCGCTTCTAAATCGCGAATTCCTCGACGGTGATTCTACGTTCTTATCTCGGTGATGGCGATGGACGAGGCAGTGACCCCTGCGAACGCTCGCGCGCCAAACGTGCCATTGAAGGTCAATGTCCCGCGGGTGTTTGCGCCCACTCGAGTCTTGAAGGTCGTGGCGCTCGTGGAGCCGGTGCTGATGCACCACCGCATAGTCAACGGGACCACGGCGCCCGACGATGTGGCCGCCAAGACGCTGGCCGTGGAATCCTGAAAAAATTGTCATGGTCAGCGTTGTCCGCTGAACTTCGAGTGGCGCCAGTTAGTGAAGGAGGACTTTCAGCAGTTCTTGTCGTGTGTGCATGCGAAACGAATCGGTCAATTCCTGAACGAATGATGTACGCGACGCCAAGCCTAAGCGCATTGACCCCACGAAAGACATGAGCCGTTCCTCCCTGCGATCCCTTATCGTGGGTCCTTACTCAACATAGAAAAAGGGCCTGTACTTTTCAGTAAAGGCCCCGGTTTTTGCGTTCGATGCGGTCCCGATTAGGGCTGGTCGAAGGGTTCGCTACGACCTGCCAGCCAAGCGACCTCGGTATCACTTAAGGCTCGATCGTAGATTCGTACTTCGTCGATGGAGCCGGGGAAATAGCGGTCTCCATGGGAGGAGCGGCGTCCAATTCTTAAACCTCTTCTACTTTAGGCCTTAGGACACGCAAAACAATAACTTAGTTCGCACTCAAGATCGCGATGGCATCCAGACCCGTTCCATCTTCGCGACGCGAGACCTGCAGCTCATGCTGCCCCGCGGTCATGGTGAACACCACGGGATCCGTGCGGCCTTCCTGGTCGTCAAACACCAAGTCCCCGACCATCGCGCCGGTCGGGCCATGAAGTACGCCGTTGGACCGCAACCATCCGGAGGCGTGTTGAGCCTCATCATTTGTGACCATGCCCGGGATGTCGACCCAGACGGAGTCATCACTGCCGTTACCGCCTCGCTCATTCCAGCCGCGGAATGCGATCATGTAATCTCCGTCGGCAGGAATGTCTAGCGTATACACCGCCCAACCGTCACTCGCGTCGGCAGGGTTACCGTTAGAACTTCCGTCCCCATTCGGTACTATGATGTACTGGCCTCCGGAGGCAGCGGGATTCTCAAAGGTCTGGAACGGTCCGGTGATTGCACCCGATTCCGCCTCGAACCAGGTCACCACCTTCTCAGACCTTGCGGCAGGGGCATCGCTGTACAGCTCGATATCATCGACGTAGAACACGCCCTTTGCGGCGGCGCCTTCGATGCCGAGGGTGAGAGGTCTCACGCTAGAGAGGTCCGCTCCGAGCGCTGCCAGATCGATATTCCACTGGGTCCACAAGTCCCACCCGGGCGGCAGCGCCGAAGTACACGTCGTGTGTCGCAGCGAACTCGCCCGGAATCCAGGTCAGGACAGTGTCACAGCCACATGATGCCATTCATTATCATTCACCGTCGCATTCGAAGTGATACTGACCCAGGCACCCACACTGTGAGCGCGCATCATTATCGCACCGGATCCTTGCACTGTAATGGATCGATTGCCCCGAACGTGAGCCGCACCTGCAGGGCCTACGGCTATGAATGTTCTTGATCCTGATCCGGAACCGGTCTTAAAGCAGAGGGGCCAGGTCACCTCACCCTCGAGCCCGGGAAAGCCCTGTGCCGCGCTGGTGGTCGGCATCTCGACCCGGTCATCGCTTCCATCGAACTCCAGGGCGTCCCATGGATGCCCTCGACCCAGGCGGGACTACCGAATACTTCGCCGTGACGAAACTTCGCGTGCTATTCCGCCCCAGATAAGCGCTATCCAGTCAAATCCTAATCAGGATTTGGCCACCCAAGAGCTTTATCATACAAGGGAAATCTGGTCATGCGGTCAAATGCCTTTTTCCATACAAAATCCTGTCTACTGTAGTTTGTGTGGTAAGCCGCACTGCCATTAAATTCCAGTATGTTGTCATTAAGATCTCTGACAAAATCAGCGGAGCCATCAGTGTATGCTACGTTATAGCCGGTACGATGATGAAATTGTACGCCACGATTGTGATCGGCAAACACGTCGGACATGAACGCGGTGTACCCTCCATCAAGTACTGTACTCACTGCACGCCATTTCTTGCCATCCCACTGGGACCTGGAATGATAGGTGGTCTGAATCCACCTCTGATTGGGGCCGAGATCATCAGGAACGTCGCCCTCGGGCCAGCCTCCGCCCGCAGATCCATCCGGATCAGGCTCACCGTAGTGAAGGGAATCTGTGCGATTGCCAGGGCAGTAGAAAATCCTGGGATCCGTGATCGTCCCTTCAGAAACAAGTCGGCCGTGACCAATAAAGCCGACAGCCGCGACATAAACAGCGTAACTGCCGTAAGTGCTCGTGGACGAGGCGGGTTGTCCTGTCATATGGGCATCGGGAAACATGCCGTTGTTGTCATCTGCGAACATGACGCCGGCCTGAGCGCATGCCTTTAAATTCGCTGCACATGCCGTGCGTTGGGCCTGCTCCCGGGCTTTGCGCAGAGAGGGCATGAGAATGCCCATTAATACGGCAATGATGGCAATCACCACCAGCAACTCAATGAGCGTGAAACCCTTTGATTTCATGTCAATTCTCCTACCAAAAGCGACGTCACAATTCCGTGAAAGGCACAGTTATTGACACGCTTGTTCTACTCAAAAAATCGAATTTGTTTAATTTCAATGGCTTACGTAAACTCTCTGAATATCGCTCAGGGATTAATTTTACCGAAATAGTCGGGAGGAAACAACTTGAAAGTCATTACCAGCTCGTCCATCTTTTTCGCAAGCTCATGATCAGGAGCAGTGGTTTTCGCTACCTACACGAGTTCTGCCTCATGCTTCCTTCAGAGACATCCCATTTCTGGAAATACCCTTGCCCTGTTGGCCTTGTCCTTCCGTCCGTTGCGGTGGACTCTTCTCCAGCACGCGTGTCATGCCGGGCACACATAAAAAAAGGGCCTGTACTTTTCAGTACAGGCCTTGGATTCTTGCATTCAATGGGGTCCCGATTAGGGTCTGTCAAACGGTTCCGTTCGACCGGCCAATCCGGCCACTTCTCCGGCACTCAGGGCACGGTCATAGATCCGAGCCTCATCAATGATGCCAAAGAAACCTGCGTCATGGTAGGGAGACTTCCCGATGCGCACCACACCTGCCGGATCCGTATCGGTCGGTTGGCCCAGGGATGCGGCCGTGATCTCCGGCAGGCCGTCTACATAGAGCAAGGTATCCAAGACATTTGCGGTTCCGTCATCTTCCAATGTCACAGCCACGTGGTGCCATTCGTCGTCGGCCAGGAAGGTCCTGCCATAGTGGTATCCGCCATTGACCTCAACACGCAGACCCCCTGTAACATCAAGACGCATTCTCCACTTCTTGCCAGCCGTGTTCAGACCCCACGACATAATCGTACGGTTAGCCTCCGAGGTCATGATCCAGGCACAACAGGTTCGCGATGCCGTACCCGTAATACCGGGATACGCTGTTTCTACAAAGGCTGCGGAGTTAAATAGCAGGGCCGAACCCTCTAAACCGGTAATCCAGTTGGTAGTCGCATTATCGAAGTCGGTAAGGGCCCCATCGTGACCGTTGCCGGAGCTGTCTGCAGCCACAGTGCCGCTGCCTTCATTTAAATTCCAGGCGAGAGCCAGATTCTCGTTACCCGGATCTACGGGCGTAATCAACTCGCGTGCATCGGGCGTTAAGAGGATGTCATCGACATAGACAACGCCCGTGCCGCCACCCTCAGTGCCGATGGTCAAGGACGTCACACGGCTCAGGTTCGTTCCGGAGACATCGGCCAGGGAGATGTACCACTTGTTCCAGCCGAAGCGCATCAGGTTGGAGGCATCCCCGTCGTAGGCGACTTTGGTGTCGTTGATCTTGATATACAAACTACCACCGGTGTTGGATGGGCTTCCTTGGAAATAGAGCACCAGGCCCTGGACACCGTGCCCGGCCCAATCCATGGCGGCATCAAAGGTACGCGTGGCTTCGGAGCGAGGCGCAGCAGAGTTGTCAAAGTGGATGGGCAGCGATTGACTGCCGCCATGGATGATGGTAGTTTCCGGCGAAAAGTCGCCCAGCGAGGGATCTGCACCCACAACGGCCCCATTGTTGCCCGGGTCATCAAATCCGTCGCTCCAAGTGGCCCAGATCTCGAAGAATTCTTCGTCTTTGTAAATTTCCATGTCGTCGACGGTGATGGTGTCCACCGTGGTAAAGCTCCAGACGTCACCTGCCCACTCCATGGGATCCATGGCGTCGTTGACTTCGACGACCTGCCAGTAATAGGTTTGGCCGAGTTGCAGGTCCGATGCCAGGGTGTCGAAGCTGCTCTCCGTGACACTGCCGGCCAGGGAAAGCGCGTTGGGATCGGAGCCGAGGTAGATGTCGTGCCCTCCGGCTTCACGTCCATTTCGACCCCAGGAAAGAGTCAGATCGGGTGCCAGGTTGGCCGCACCTGAGTCGGGTGTTGGCCGGGTGGCAAACGTGGGTATGGCGAAGAACCGTACCTCACTCAGACTGGCCTGCGGGGCGAAACCCTGCACGCTGTTGATGGTCAGCCGAACATGCTGAGCCACAGCACCGCCGAAATCGATGGTACTGTTGTGTGCGTAGTCCGCCCTCCCCGAGGCTTGAGCCAGGGGCGCGACACCCTCCAGAACGGTCCAGGTCTCGCCATCTAAAGAGTGTTCGATAACAACGTCTTTCGCGCCGAATCCGATGAAGGGTTCGATGGTCTGGTTCGAGTTCCAGATCCAAAGCTCGTGCAGCTTGTAGGCCCGGTCGAACGCATACTCGATTGTGGCCGGGATACCGGTGCTGATCCACATGTCGGGGGCGGCGATTCCATGGAGATCATCCACCAGACCGGAGCCGTTGATGGTATTCTCAGCCACGGAAGAACCGAACGAGCCGGAGGCCGTGGCCGTAACACTGTTAATTGGAATCGAGAAAGGCTCGGTCGTGAAGCTCCAGGTGTCTCCCTTGAAGACCGTACGGTCGGGTGCACTGTTGACTTCATCCACACGCCAGTAGTAGGTCTGATCAAATTCGAGCCGGCCCGGATCAAAGCCTGTGTCCGCCAACCCCTGTGCCAGTACGACGGCTCCGGGATTGTCGACGGTCGCGTTATTGGCGTCGTCGAAGCTTGTGCCGAGGTACACATTATGCGTCGCCGCGAACTCACCCGCTCCCCAGTTGAGGTGGGAATCGCGAGCAACATCCGTTGCTTCGTTCGCCGGCGCCGGCGTCTGGGCCACCCCCTTGGCGCTGCCCAGCATCACAAGCTGGATCTCTTCTACCGTCAGCACGCGGCTGTAGACACGCGCATCATCAATCGACCCTAAAAATGGGGCGCCAGCATTGTAGCCGAGCATGAAGACAAAATCAGCTGAGGCGGCCATACGGGAGTTAATATCTACGGTATCGAGTTCGTAGCCACTGCCGAGGTCACCATCAATATAGACCTTCATGGAGTCATTGGTTCCGATCGGCTCAAAAGCAATCGTAATAGCTGCGTGATGCCACTCGTCGTCGTTGACAGTCATACTCGAATTGAAATTATTCAAGGCGCCCTGGGAGTTGGCTCGTATCCTTAGGAACCCATTGGTCTCGACGTTGAGCTGTCGATTACCACTGACGTGTGCTCCCCCGGGTGGGTTATGGGCGATCACTGTGCCTCTGGCGCCCCCGGGCGTCTTAAACCATACCGCCCAAGTCACCTCGCCTTCGAAACTGGGAAAACCCTCCGCCAGGCTTGTGCCAGGCATTTCTACACGGTCATCCACGCCATCGAACATCACTGCACCGCCGAGCTTCCCCTCCCCGAACACTGGGCCGTTGAAGAGAACGCCATCCAAGCCGTTACCGGAACCGTCGGTGGCGTCACCGTCAAGCGGCCACCAGCCCTTAAGGTCAGGATCGGCTGCACTGGCTTGGCCGGTGAGCCCCAGCGCCAAAACCAAAGAAACCAAGCAAATTACTCTCTTACACATGACTCAATCCTCCATCACAAGAATAACACTTATTACGACCGTAGAATCACGGACACTGAGTATCTCAACAAGCACCTGTCTCTTCATTTTTTTCCCACCACGACATTTCGACGCAATGCTTCGCCAGAAACGGCTTCACGTCTGGCGTAAGGGATCGGCAAGAAATAAGTTGGACAGTTTGGGGTCCAAGTGTGCCCCATATTTGGTCGCGCCCGATTGAGCGAAACCACAGGCGTAGCTGCTCTACGTCGCGGATTTCGCGATTGAGAAGCGATCAAAGATGGGGTGCAATTGGGCGTTCAAAAGTCCAAGTTATTTCTTGTCGGTCCCTAAAGCTTGGCGAAACGATTGCCGGCAAAGCGGCAAGCAGAAGCACCCTCGGTGTCCTTGCATTCATGTAATTCACAAGATATAGTGGTCGTCGGTGGCCCAAGGAAGTTGGCCTTGCCGATTCATCCGACAATTTGACATCAACCTGCCGAAATGAGTGTACCGCCGAGAGCATTGCCAATCAAGTGAAAACAGGCTCCAGGGACCGCCATGGCGATTCCTGGGCTCATTGCACGTGGTCCATGGGTAGTCCAGGCGAACCCAAACGCCACGGCGCTGTAACCATTGGATTGAAGATAAATCTGGGCCATAGCCACAGATGAGATCGAAAACCTGCGTTATTGCTACGAGGTTCTGCGTAGGCGGATCGCCGATGAGGACGATGGCCTTGCCTATTGGCAGATGAACCTGAAGATCGCCACCTACTTTCTGAGAAGATACGACAGCGAGTTCGTCCCGGCGGACTCCCGCCATGACGCGAGTCTGCTGGAGTGTGATGAGACAAACACGCGAGGGGAACATCCATTACTGCAACGACCGAGTACGGACAACAGAAGCTACCCCAAGCTCACAGAAAACCTTAAACGTGACTTAAAGAAAAGAGTCGCCAAGTACTTAGAGTCCCTAACAAAATGATCGTCGCACCGAGAGCGAGCGTTTTTGGCTCTGGCAAGGAAGGCGAAGCAGGCCATCCGAGGATGGTCGATGGAGCCTGACGCCGTCCAGAGGCAAAATAAGCCGCTCGAATGCAGACTCATTTTGCGTAGGTGCTCTTAGATAGCATGACCGTCCAATAGAGTGTTCTGCCGAGAAGGAGTGAACCAATGACTATGAGACCAATCTGCTGTCTGGCCATGTTTCTGATCTGTTCAGTGGCAGCATACGCCCTTGAAGTAAAAGGCTTCGAGCCGGACAGAACCATCACGTACAAGAGAGTAGGGGAGACCGAACTCACTCTCGATGTGTTTCTGCCGCCGGGCCACAAGTCCTCGGACCGACGCCCGGCCATCGTGTTTTTCTTTGGTGGCGGTTGGAACGGCGGCTCTCCGAGCCAATTCTATCCCCACTGCCAGTACCTGGCCTCCCGGGGCATGGTCGCCATGTCCGCCGAGTATCGGGTGAAGAGCAGGCATGAGACTACACCCCGCGAGTGCGTGAAAGATGGAAAATCGGCCCTCCGATGGATTCGCCGGCACGCGGCTGAACTGGGTATCGACCCGGACAAGGTGGCAGCCGGCGGAGGGTCGGCCGGCGGCCATGTGGCCGCGGCGACGGCAACCACCAAGGGATTCAATGAGGCAGGCGAGGACTTGAGTGTCTCGTGCAGACCCAATGCGCTTGTCCTGTTCAACCCTGTCTACGACAACGGGCCGACGGGATATGGCTACGATCGGGTGAAGGACTACTGGGAGGAGATTTCGCCGCTGCATAACATCGACAAAAACACGCCTCCCACGGTTGTTTTCCTGGGCACCCAAGACAAACTGATCCCCGTGGCAACTGCGAAAAAATATAAGCAGCTCATGGCCGACGAAGGGCTGCGCTGCGACCTGCATCTCTACGAGGGGCAGGCCCACGGATTCTTTAATCTCAGGAACAGGGAGTACTACAACAAGACGGTCATAGAAGCGGACCGATTCCTGGCCTCACTGGGATATCTCGAGGGCGAGCCGACGGTGCATGCACAGTCACGTGAAGAGGCCTATCCCTTCGGCCCGCAACTCCGCGTGTTGGCCCAGGACGTCGTCAGCCCCGACTACCAAGAGATCGTATGGGGTATGTTCACGACAGGGCTGGCGGCGGAATGGAAACGCGTGGCCACGCCGGATAACTATGTCAGCTTCACGCAAGAGCATGGGGGCCTGGAGCAAATACGGGCAGACGCGGCCCTGAAGGCGGCCTACGAAAATCGCAAACAGGTGGCTGATGGTTTCGTTGCCCTGATGCGGCAGGCCTATGAGAGAAAGCAGACTTCGCCCGATTTTACATCCGAACAGGTGAGAGAGTTGCTCGCCACAGCCAGACAAGAGAGAGTAGCGTCCGAAATCATAGAGGCAGTGGTGATCGAGCCCGTCCTACCCGCCCCGGGTGCGGAGAGGCAGTGGCCCTGTTTTCGCGGTCCCACGGGACAGGGGATAGCCCTGGAACCGGAATTCCCCTTGACCTGGAGTCGGACGGAGAATGTCCTGTGGAAGATCGAGTTGTCCGGCAGAGGCAACAGCTCGCCCGTCATCTGGGACGATCGGCTCTTCCTCACCTCGGCGTCGAAAGACGGCAAGACCCGGGAACTGTTCTGCTTTTCTCGATCTCGAGGCAAACTGCAGTGGCAACGGGCGGCTCCCACGCCGGAGACGATCGAGCGAATCATTCGCAAGAATTCCTATGCGTCTTCGACGCCGGTGACGGATGGAGAACGCGTCATCGCCTTCTTCGGCAATAGCGGTTTTGTGTGCTATGACATGGAGGGGGAACTTCAGTGGAAGCAGCACGTCGGTAATTTCACCACGATGCATGGACCGGCGACCAGCCCGGTACTCTATCGTGACAAGATCATTTTCATTCAGGATCAAAACCGAGGTGAATCGGTTTTCGTGGCCTTGGATAAGCAGACCGGAGCGGTGCTTTGGCAACATGACCGTAGAGAGGCCATGGGTTGGGCCAACCCGGTGATCGTGCGCGTGGCCGATCAGGATGAACTCATCTACAATGGTTCCTTTCACATAAAGGGCTATCATCCGGATACGGGCAGGGAACTCTGGTCGCTGGCGGGGCCAACCAAGGAAGCCATTCCCACGATTGTCACCGGGGGAGGCCTGATCTATTCCGCCTCCGGTCGCAACGGCGCCATCCTGGCCCTGCGCCCCGGGGGCAGGGGAGACATTACGCAAACCCACCTGCGCTGGTTGCATGAGAGAGGAGGACCCCATGTCCCCTCGCCGGCCTATCACAATGGCCGCCTGTACCTGGTGAGTGACACGGGCGTCGCCATGTGTCTGGACGCCACCAATGGGGCCCTTATCTGGCAGGAACGCCTCAAGGGACGCTTCAGCATGTCCCCCATCGTTGCCGGTGACAAGATAATCTTGATCAATGAAAAGGGACTCGCCTACATCCTTCAGGCGGGTGACAGACTCTCCATTCTGGCGCAGAACGACCTGGGAGAAGAGACCCTGGCCACCCCCGCGGTATTGGGAGGACGCATCTATATTCGCACCGCGTCGCATCTCTACTGTATTGGGGAGTCGTGATCGACAGTCAGTAGGTCTGTGGGTCCGGGGGTCAGTAGTCGGTTTGGGCTAGAGACCGATTACCTGAACACTGAACACCGCCACCTAACACCTAACACTTAAAACTTAACACTTAAAATAGAAGGTATCTACCATGCACAATCGAACGTCCAGTCGTCGTAGATTCCTGGCCTCGGCCGCATCTTCATTCGCCTTTACGTTTATCCCGAGATCCGTCTGGGGCGCGAACGAACGGCTCTACCTGGCCGGCATAGGCGTCGGCGGTAAGGGCGCCGGGGAAGTCAAGGATCTCAGCAGCGCCGGAGCCACCTTCGTCGCGCTCTGTGATGTCGACGGCGACAGGGCCGGCGGCACCTTCCAGCGTTACCCCGATGCAAAGCGCTACACCGATTTCCGCGTCATGCTGGAAAAGGAGAAAAACATCGACGCCGTGACCGTCAGCACGCCCGACCACACGCATGCTGTCGCTTCGCTACTCGCCATGTCGCTCGGCAAGCACGTCTACTGCCAGAAGCCCCTTACCCACTCGATCCACGAGGCAAGAGTCATGACCCGAGCGGCGAAGTATTACCAAGTTGCGACGCAGATGGGCAACCAGGCACACGCCGGTGAGCCCATCCGTCGCGCCGTGGAACTGGTGCGCGCCGGAATCATTGGCGCCGTTAACGAGGTGCACGCCTGGACCAATCGCCCTATCTGGCCCCAGGGACAGAAGGCCCTTGCCGAACGACGACGCCTGGCCGACCAGGGCAAGCCCAAGGGTCTCGACTGGGACCTCTGGCTCGGTCCGGCACCCCTGCGTGAATACAGTGCGTGCTACGTGCCGTTCAAATGGCGGGGCTGGTGGGATTTCGGCACCGGCGCACTCGGCGATATGGCCTGCCACATCATGGATATGCCCTACTGGGCGCTCAATTTGGGTGCGCCGCTTTCCGTCGAGGCCGAATCAGGGGGCCTCACGAATGAGACGGGACCCGACTGGTCGACCATCACCTACCGTTTCGCCGCCCGCCGCAGGCGGCAGCATACTCGGCTCGGCTGTCGGCCCCAAAGCAGGCGTTGAGCAACCCGCGGTCAAATACGTCTGGTACGACGGCACGAAGGAGGGCAAGCCCAATGTTCCCTACGACCTGCTGGAAAGGGCCGTCGAGGGCGCCCAAGCGACACCGGCCACAACGCCACCCGCCGCCAGGTCCAATAGAAGAAGGAGGGCTCCCTTGGGTGTTGGTGATCCTCGTGCCTGGGACGTGATTCTGGTCGGAGACAAGGGATTGATGCTGTTTCGGCGGAGTTCCACGGACTGGATAGTCACGCCGACCCGGCGGCTCGAACAGTTCGCGAATGTCCCACGGACGATTCGAC
>JADFMM010000164.1 GCA_022563885.1 Planctomycetota bacterium
GCCCGAGCCGAAGTTGGCCCCGATGTGCCGCTTGCCGCCGGCCTCTGTGCTGTCCCAGATCTGTACCTGCGGACACCGCGCAGATAGATGCCGCTGTCGGCCTTGGCCACGGTCTTGTATTCGACCAGCAGTTCAAAATCTCCATAGTCGCGATTTGTGGTCGCGTATAATCCGTGGCCGTCGTTGATCAACTCTCCATTCTCGACGCGCCAATGTTCGCGCACATCTTCACGCGTTTTACTTTGGTGGGCCGCGAAGGCCTCGGGGGTCATATCCCACAGGGTCTGCGGATCCTGAGTGCCATGCCCATACCAGCCGTCCAGATCCTTGCCATTGAACAGGGCGACAAAACCCTCCGGTGGCGTGCTCATACCAGATGTGTCTTGACCACGGCAGGTGTCGGTCACCACAGTCATCCAGGCGAACGGTACCAGCAGAGACAGGTGCAGCAGAGTCGTCACATTCTTCATAGTCGTCTCGTCTTTCAGCTCAATCCGTCGACTTCCCAACCCGCGCGATAGGTCCGGCGCAGGAAGGCGTTGGCCTCGGGAACATTCGTGAATTGCCCGGCCTGGGCATCCCAGATCAGGCGCTGTCGTGGAAATCGATTGGCAATCGCGCCCATCAGCACGCTTTCGGATAGCAGCCCCCCGTAGCTGAAAGGCGCCGTGGTCGTGCCGTGGCCCAGTGCGGCCTTGACGAACTGACCGTAGTGGTTGTCAATCGTCGGCAGCACGACCTCTTTCTTGAAGTGGCGTATATCCTCGATAAAGCGAGTGCGGGGCAAGGGTTGGGGGCCACCGATGTGGGGCAGCAGGAGATGCCCCTTTTCGCCGATGAACATGGATCCCTGCATGGGCGGTTTCGTCTCTCCGGTTGCCGGATTGACGGGCAGTGGCCATGGGCTGAAGTCCGGCGTTAGACTACTGTCGTACCAGTGGTACAGTATTGTTTCGTCCGTGGTGAAACGCGTGCCTGGAAAGCGATAGGTGATCCGGTTCCTGGGCGAGTAGGTTTCCTTAAAGGGTGGCGAACTCTCGCTCAGGATGTCCAGAGGGGACGTCAGCGCCAGGGCGGTGAAGACAGGATCCATGATATGGGCAGCCATGTCGCCCTGCGTTCCCGTCCCGAAGTCAAGCCAACGGCGCCAATTGCCGGGCTGATATATTTTATTGACATAGGGACGCTCGGGAGCGGTCCCCAGCCAAAGATCCCAGTCCAGTGTCTCTGGAACAGGATCACTGTGCGCGGGGCGCGTCTCCGGAGGTCCGACCCATCCCTTCCCGCACCAGGAGTGTACCTCTCGGATCTTGCCAATCATCCCATACTGGATCATGGCGACGGCCGTACGATAGAAGGGATGGGAATGAATCTGAATCCCCATCTGCGTGACTTGCTGGGGGCGTCGCGCCGCCTCCCGGATCACGGCCCGGCACTCGGCGATATCGTGGCAAAGCGGCTTCTGACAGTAGACATGTTTGCCCAGGCGCAAAGCGGTCATGGTGACGGAGGCATGCGTGTGATCCGGCGTAGAGACATTGACCGAATCGATACGATCCTTTTCCTTGTCGAGCAGGACGCGCCAGTCAGAATAGGTGCGAGCATGGGGATGCAGTTCCGCGGCCTTCGCGAGCTTCTTGGCATCTACGTCGCAGAAGGCAACAAACTCGACGTCGGAATGGGAGCTCAGCGAACCCAGATCGCTTTCGCCCATGCCTCCCGTCCCGATACAGGCATGGCGAAGTTTTCGGCCGGTTCCCTGGCCAAGGCTGCGACCGCTGAATACCAGGGGGCCCAGCCCTCCTAAAGCCGATGCCCCTTTTAAGAAGGTTCTACGTGTGACTCGTCTCATGGCGTACTCCGTAGCAAAAGTAGCATCATTCACCCCAGGCAAGCTCAGTCGGCATCTACGCCGGGTGTCTCCTCCATTCTAATCCGCCTGGCCGCAAGCATCAATAGCGAGAATTCCTGCGTGTTCTTCCGTTCGTGCCCTTGGGCACTTAAGGCCGTGACCGACGCGGGAACGGCCAAGAGAGCCCGTCCTGACGGGTCTGTCTATGCAGGCCAGGGGAATCCGGGCTTTTGATTTGCACTTCTGTACTCGTGAAGGTAAAGTGCATACGCTGATTCTTTACCCCCTAAGTCCCTGACCCCTGGCCACTCAGCTTCGCAGGCTTAGGGAGCGGCAAGAAATAACTTGGACTTTTGAATGCCCAATTGCACCCCAAATTGTCCAACTTATTTCTTACCGATACCTTAATGACATGAATGACTACGTATTCATCTTCGATATCGGTAAAGTTCTGCTGGATTTCAATTTTGTCCCGCTGCAGGAGAAGATCGCCGCGAGCGCACAGGCGCCACTGTCTCAGGTGCAGTCCGAATGGAGCAATCCCGCCTATGTTGATGTTGAAACCGGCAAGACCGATGATAGAGTGTATTATGATGAGTTTTGTGCCCGTATCGGCTTGACCTGGACATTCGATGAATGGGTCGACCAGTGGGCGAATATCTTTACACCCAACCCCTTCGTCCACGGGCTCTATCTAGACTTGCACGAACGAGGACACGCCGTGGCCATGCTGAGCAACATTGGCCCGCATCAGGTCACGGCCATTGGACGTGGCATTCCCGAATTCTTTAGTGTCGGCACGCATCACTTCTTTTCCTTCGAACTCGGTCTGCACAAACCCGACCCCGCGATCTATCACACTGTATCCCGAAAACTCGGCAGGCAACCCCAGCGCTGTGTTTTCCTTGATGATGCGGAAGCCAATGTCCGAGGTGCGAAGGGCATCGGCATGCACGCCATGCAAGTGACGCCTGAGAATCATAGCGATGTAGAGCGCTTTGTGAGATCGTTTGCGGCAGACGATAGGCCGATCTCCAAAGGGTGACTGGCCTGCGACGCTCTCAGTCGGGTAAGGAACCGACAAGAGCGTCTTTCTCCGACTGCTCACAAGGTCATCTTCGTATCGCTCGTGTGGCTTCCAGTACCCACTTGTGAAACTTCGACTTCGGAAACGGACTCTCCATCCAAAACTGATCGGGTTCGGGATCTAGTATGACTTCCTTGACGGGTTTGAGGCGTGGCATAGCCTTTGAACTGACGTATCCTTTGCCCGTCACCCATCGAACCCGCCGGGCTTTCTGTATGGCCAGGACAATGAGATTGGTCATCTGACAGTCGCCGAGCCATAGTCCATGACGGCTTGGTGTTTGCCTGCACGCCACTCCTTTGGGGCGTCCGTCCCGTCCATCAGCTTCTCTTGGGGGATGTCCATTGCTTCTGCCACCTTCGCCAGCTTGACGGGGAAACCGGCCTGGCTGAAAAACTGGTACATGGGGTCGTAACTCTTCAGAGCGATACGTGCGGCGAGGGCCATGTCCTCGGCCTGATGGCCAAGCCATTTCAGGTCGAAGCCCAAGCCGTTCCAAACGCAGACCATGAACCCCTTCCGTTGCATCTGGTCGAGATACTCGATGAGTTCATGCGCCCGATGCTGCGTCAAGTTCAACGCCGGACGACCGGCCTCATCCTCCAAATACCACACGCGTTCCTCCCCGCCATGAACAGCCGTTGCCGCCACCGAAATATGAAAAGGGCGCATACTTCTCCATGTCCTCGTCAAAGTTCTATGCGACGGCCGCAGCCCGATTCCTTGGGGCGCCCGAGCAAGATAGAAGCCCACCGCGATGTCATACTTGCGAAAGGCCCCGACGGCCATGGCCTTCAATCGGCCTGCCGCCGACCAAAGCAGAAGAGGTGCTGAAAGCCCCGCAGAAAAACCTGTCCATCGCTGATTGCCGGTGAGGCATAGCACTTCTCCCCCAGCTCATACGTCGCAACGCATTCGTACTCCCTGCCGGGTTTGATCACGTTGATTTGGCCCTTGTCGTTGATGAAAAAGACCCGTCCGTCCACCAGGACCGGGGAAGCGTGATGCCGCCCAAGCTTCTCCCGCCAAAACACCTCACCGGTGGCGGCCTCATAGCAGAAAGCCGTGCCACCTCGGTTGACGCTGAGCAGGAAGTCCCCAGACACGATCAGGGAGGGCACATAGGGGGCTCCCTTTCTGTCGGACCAGACGACGTGGGACTCCGTGACATTACCCGTGCCGTCGGGGCGGATCGCCAGCAGGACCTGCTTGGGCCAACTGCTGCTGACGAAAACCAAACCGGTGCGTTCACTGTAGACCGGAGTGCCCACGAATTCATCCGAAGGGCCATCGACCGTCCAGATGGGCTCACCGGTGTCGGGGTTAAAACTGGTCACGCAGCGGTTGCCGCACTGAATCAACTGCGTCCGTCCGGCCAACTCACGGATAAACGGGGCACTATAGCTGATCCCTTTCTGGGTGCGATTGTTACGCCAGATGGTCTGGCCATCGGCGCTGCTCAGGGCGATCAGGAAGGAATCGCCTTTGCCGTCGCCGTCGATGATGACCATGTCCTTGAAAAGCACGGGCGCGTTGCTGAATCCCCACTCCCCGACATGGGTCCCCGGCCGAACGCGCCAGAGCTGCCTGCCGGTGGCCAGGTCATGCGCGGCCACGAAGATCTCGTCGCCGACGCGGAAGGTGACATAGACTCTTTTCCCGTCGGTGAATGGCGTGCTCGAGGCATAGCTGTTTTCCTTGTGGAGTTTCTCCAAAGGGCCCTTCACCACCGTCTGCCGCCAGAGGATCTTGCCACTCATGCGGTCGAGACACAGCAGGATGCGATCCCGGGTAGCAGGATTTCCGGTGACCGTGTACACACGATCGCCCCAAACGATCGGTGAAGCATGCCCATGGCCGGCGAGTTCGGTTTTCCAAAGCGCGCCGGCAGGATCCCAATCGATGGGAACACCCTGTTCGATACAAGTACCGTCGCCGCGCGGACCACGCCAGCCGGGCCAAGGCTCGGCCTGAGTCATAGGGATAAATATGGCGAGCCAGCCAACCACCAGCACGGCGAAGACAACTTTTCTATTCATGGAATTCATGACTCCTCTTGGGGAACGGCAGCCGACGATCCAACATGCCTTCTAACGGGAATCAGCGTCTCTATTGACATCACACATCGTGCCACCAGCATATCCCACTGTCTAGACGTGTCAAGCAAAGGACCTTACTAGGCAGGGTGACGGAAGTTGATTTTCTGGCTAGCTCGATATGATGCTGACACAAAGGCATTTACTGCCGCAAATGGGATCCCCTCACTCCCAAGGTCAAAGAGATCGTCTTCCCCCTGCTCGACGAAGAAATAGTGTGGTGTCTGTTTTTGGGTGTCCGATGAAACGGAGATCAGCGCTTCGCCTCCTGCGACTGTCTCCATCTCAGTATCATTCCTGGAAAAACAAAGATGAGTGTGGACTTGACGACATGTCTTCTTGTCCACGAAGATCGCCACACCACCCAAAGGGAGCGGCCAGAAATAACTTGGACTTTTGATTACTCAATTGCACCCATCTTTGATCGCTTCTTAATCGCGAAAACAGCGGCTTCCTTGGGTCAAACCTAGCTGCGATAGCAACATAAAAAGCATCCCAAGCAATCCGCGACATAGGACAGCTACGCCTGTGGTTTCGCTCATTCGGGCGCGACCCAATATGGGGCACACTTGGACCCCAAATTGCCCAACTTATTTCTTGCCGCTCCCAAAGTGACGAGTTCTCGTTCACAAAAGTCCAAGATGTCGTGACGAATAGCTGTGTAAAATGCCGGCAGATTCAAATCCTTCGGAGGCGCAGTGACGACCGATTTGCCTCCGGCAAACAAGTTGAAGACACAATCCAGCAAAATAACTGTGAGAGACTGGGGGATGATTCTCATATGAGTTCCTACGGGTGCGCTTCGGTGATGGAGCCGCTCTTCTCCAAGCGGCGTTGTGAACGATCGGATGAAGTGATTGAGGAAACGTCCATGACGAATACACTCCTCCCATGCGTCCCAATCACCAATTCGTTGTCGCGTGGATGCACAAACAGATCGTGGACCGACGTCGTGGGGAGATTGTTGCACAAGGATTGCCAACTAACGCCTCCGTCAACACTCACGTAGACGCCCAGCGTGGTTCCAAGGTAAAGCAGGTCCTTCACATGAGGATCCTCGTGGATGACATTCACAGGTTCCAGGGGCAATCCCGTCGCGATCGACCTCCACGTCTTTCCCTGGTCGTCCGAACGAAAAACGTAGGGGGAGAAATCGTCTACGGCCATCCCGGTTAGAGTCACATAAACAGTATCGGAATTGTGCGGCGAGGCGACGACACGTGTATAGCAATGACGCGGCAGTCCCTCGCTGATCGATTCCCAGTTCTCGCCATCATTGCGAGTCACGAACAGGGCGCCATTGTCTGTCCCGGCAAACAGGAGACCCTGCTGTCTCGGTGATTCCGCCAGAGACATTATGGCTTTGTAGCGGAGGTTAGGTGTGTCCTCACCCGCGGCGAGATCAGGGCTGATGACCTTCCATTCGCCACCGCGGTTGAGGGACTTGAACACGTAGTTCGCGCCGCAGTAGAGACTCCGGGGCTCGTGAACGGATGGAAAGAAGGGCGTCATCCAGGCAAATCTCAGCGTACCTTGCCCGTTGGGGAGCGATGGCCTGATGCCCAAAACCTCCCCCGTATCCATGTTCTTCCGCCTCAATCCGCCATTCTGGCTTTCGTAGTAGATCGTACTGCTGTCGGTTGGGTCCCGATAGGTGAAATACGAATCACCCCCGCCCCAACGGTCCAGGTAGACATGGCGCCAATTGTCCGGACCACCGTCTTCAATCACCTCGTTGCTTGGACCATAAAGGGCCGCGTTGTCTTGCGTCCCGATGTAGATATTGTACGGCCACTCCATGTCATAAGTGACCGCGTAGCATTCGGCGATGGGGATGTTGTTCACATGAAGCCAGCTCTCGCCGCGATCGTAAGAGAAAAACAATCCCCCATCGTTGCCGAACACGATGCGGTCCGTGTTCAACGGATCAATCCACATGGCGTGCGTGTCGAGGTGCAGAACTTTGGAATCATGCGGCAATAGATGAACAATCGTCCCTCCGATCGGTTTGAACGTCTTACCTCCATCTCGCGAGACAAAGGAACGTTGCCCAATGTTGTACAGCTCGTTCTCGTTGTCGGGGGACACTCGAATCTCGCACCAGTCCCATTGGGCTTTAACCGGTTCACGGTTCACCTTCATCCAGGTATTTCCGCCATCGTCCGAGCGATACAGGCCATCTGCCCGGCCCTGATCTACCAGCGCGTAGACGACACTCGGATTCGATGCGGAAACGTCGATTCCAATCCTGCCAATCGAGTCTCCCGAGGGAAGGCCTCCAGCCAGCCGTCGCCAAGTCTTGCCGCCGTCAACTGTCTTATGGACGCCGCTGTTGGGACCGTGATGATCCTGCCCTCCAATGCCCCGCTGCCAGCTCGTCGCATAAATTGTATTTCGGTTGCCGGGGTCGAAGCACATGTCGATGACCGAAGTGCGATCGTCAATGAACAACGAGCGTTCCCATGTTTCGCCGCCATCCGTCGTTTTGAACACCCCTCGTTGCTTGTTTGGACTTGACTGGTGACCAATCGCCGCCACGTACACGACACTCGCATCCTTCGGATCAATCAACACACGCCCAATGTGATGAGTGTCGTTGAGCCCCATGTTTTTCCAGGTGCCACCGCCGTCCGTTGACTTGAACACCCCCATGCCTGGCAAAGCCGAATTCCTTGTCAACAAAACCTCGCCGGTCCCCAGCCACACAACGTTTGGTTCCGACGTCGCCACCGCCACGTCACCCATCGCGCCTGTTGACTCATTTTCAAAGATTGGCTTCCATGTCGTTCCGTTGTTAACGGTTTTCCACAGGTTGCCTGAACCCACGGCTACGTACATCACCGAAGTGTTCCCAGGAGGGCACGCTATCGATTCGATTCTGCCGCCCTGTTTCCGCGGTCCGATCGCCCGCCATTTAAGCGCCTTGAACTCGGACTCGTTCTCAAGCCGCACGTGGCGCTCCCAGGACTTCAGGCGCGCCTCGGGAGACGTGCTTTGCCAAGCGGCGTGTTTGGTGCGAATCTCATCAAAATCCAAAAGGAACATGCTAAGCCCATGAGTGGCGGCCACCAGGGCCGCGTCGCGTCCCTGGACAGCAAGGTCTACCACGGGAGCCGTTGGCAATGTGTGGCAGAGAGATTCCCAAACTTCTCCGGAAGTGACGGATACGTAGACGCCAAGATCGGTTCCCACAAAGAGGATATTTCCCGCCTTGGGATCTTCGGCAATCGCATTGGCCGGTTCGGCGGGCAGATTGTTTGCGATCGATTCCCAGGTTCGACCGAAGTCACGGGTCACATAGACATATGAAGCAAAATCGCCTTTGCCCCTCCCTGAGAGAGTCACATACACAACATTGGGATCGTGCGCGGATGTGACCACGTCGCGAACCCTCACCGGAGGCAACCCCTTTCCCGCGGCTCTCCAGGATTGGCCTCCATCATCGGTAAAATGAAGCTCCCCCTCGCCGCCGCCCGCGACCAACCGTTTGGGATCAATCGGCGATTCGGATAATGCAGCCAGAGGACCACTGCCGAGATCAGGACCTACTTCCTGCCAACTCTCGCCGCGATTCTCCGATTTCATGACGCGCTGCGCCGCGCAGTAGAGTATCGTCTTCGTGCCATGCGTCGAGGCGAAGAACGGCGTGTCCCAATGCCAGCGGAAAGGCGGCTCCCCATTTCGATTTCTGGGCCGAATTCGTCTTGCTCCGCGGATTTCGCCGCGACGGCCGCGTCTCAGATCACCGGTCTGTTGAGTGAAATAGACAGTTTGCGAGTCATGGGGATCCGGGAAGGTGGAAAAGCCATCGCCTCCCGCCCATCGGTCCAGAAAAACCTGCTCCCAGATATCGTCTTTGCCGGGTTCGAATCGCGCTGTCGAAGGGGCCACGAAGGAAGCGTTGTCCTGGGTCCCGCCCCAGATACCAAAGGGTTGATCATCATCGACGTGCACCCGGTAGAATTCGGCAATGGGCAGATTGTTCAGGTGAAGCCAGGTGCGGGCGCGATCCCACGAAATGTAGAGGCCGCCGTCATTTCCAAGGATGACCCGATCGGGATTCTCCGGGTCGATCCAAACGTCGTGAATATCCAGGTGCATGCCTTCGCCACGATGGGAGTGCAGGCGATACACGGCCTCTCCGCCTCGTTCGAATGTTTTGCCGCCATCGCGGGACGCCAGGAGCCGAAAGCCAGCGACGTAGATCTCATCGGCATTGTCCGGAGAAATACGGATGTCACAAAAATCCCAGCCGACATAGGTTGGGAGGTAATCCTCGTGCGTTTTGTTCCACGTGTCGCCGGCGTCATCGGAACGAAATACGACCCCACCCACACCACGGCGGCCTCCACCCGGCGGCGAATGGTCGACCATCAGCGCGTAGACAACACCGGGTTCGGAAGCCGACGCATCGACAGCAACTCGTCCAACTTCCTTGTCAAGCAATCCGCCCTCAAGCCGAACCCAATTCTCGCCCGCATCAGTGGTTCTAAATACGCCGCTTTTCTTGTGACCTCGCGCGTCCCAGGCTGCGGCATAAAGCCGATCATTGTCGGTCGGATCCAGCACGAGATCCACGACGCCCACTCGCTCGCCGGCGAAAAGGACCCGGCGAAAGGTCTTGCCGCCATCCGTGGTCTTGTAGACGCCGCGCTGTCCGCCCGCGGCATATTTGGGTCCCATCGCAGCAACATAAACAATGTTCGGGTCTTTAGGGTGCACGACCACCTTACCAATGTGATGGCTGTCGTGCAGCCCCACGTTCGTCCAGTTCCTGCCGCCATCCGTTGACTTAAAAACACCCGTGCCTGGGTAAGAGGTACCCGATTGATGCGCTTCACCGGTGCCGACCCAGATAGTCTTCGGATCCGAAGGCGCAACGGTCAAATCCCCGACCGCGAAAGTCGATTCCCGGTCGAAGATGGCATCCCATGTCAGTCCTCCGTTCGTGGTTTTCCAAACACCGCCCGCTCCAACACCGACGTAAATCGTCCCCGGTTTTCCTCTGGGGGCATCAATCGATTCAATCCGGCCACCGGCAAACTTCGGGCCAAGAGTCTGCCATTCAAGGTGCTTAAACGGGGAACTTGCAGCCATCTCCCGATTCTTTTTCCACGCTGTCAGCCGGGCTTTTCCGCCCGTCACCGCACCGCTTGAGTGAAGAGCTGTTGAATGAAGCGCCACAATCCAGCAAAGCGCCATTATTCTGAAAGTATGCATCCTTTCGTACCTCAAGATTCGGCGTAATCTTGTGCCTTCTCCGCCCGGAGGAAACATTTAATCATACAGACATCGACTGATGGCATCTCACCACTTCCCAATTCAGTTACTTATGCTATCCTTCGGATTTGGAGCATGCAAGCCCTATCTAGAGGACGGCGAGTCCTAAAGGGACCCAGACACATAATCTCTGATCAGGCCAGTGTCTCTACAGGCGGGGTCTTTACCGATCTACTGGAGCGACGGAGTATGATGCCATGTCTGGGAGCCACAGGAAAACACGGGGCAATTTCGGTTGCGGAAAGACTGATCAAGACCTTGAAACATGAATGGCTCAAACGGGTGCCGATCATCAAGAACTTTGACCATTTGACCGCGTTGTGTGATGAGTTTGAGAGCTGGCACAATACTTGGCGACCTCACATGAAATTGGAAGGTCTCCGCCCTGATGATGTCTATTACCACAAAAACTCAAAAAGCCCGATCCAAGTCAAAATCAGTTCTCGATAATATTGAACAACAATTGTTCCGACAAACAAGAGTCACTGGAAATCGCCTGAAAAGTGTTGCCTAGATTTTTGACCTGGGTACCCCCCTGCTCGCCTCACCCTGGAGGCAGTCCGTCGACAAGGCAATGACCCCGTTGAAGTCTGTATGATGCCAGATTCATTTCGCAGGGACGAGACTATAAACGGTTCTTGCCGATCCCTGAGCCCGAACTAATCCGTATCTTCCTGATGTGTCACAATCGGCACATAGCCTGTTTCCATGCCCTCGGGGGGGATCACCAGCAGGGACGAATCGAGTGCCACCAGTCGTCCGTTGCTGGGCGGCGCCATGTAGTCCCTGTCGATCGGCCAGTGAGCGTGTATCTTTTCGACGAATGACTGCAATTTCGCCTTCTTGGCGTCGCTCCACTCATATTGCTGGAAAGACGGCTGATCGACAAAACGATACCAGGAGTAGGTGACGGTCGAGCCGTCCGTCAGATCGACCGCGCGAGCGCCGATCGTCTCCAGCAGGCCCGTCTCCTCCAGCCCGGCGACGAGCACGAAGAGCCCGATGAAGAAGAAGAGCGTCGACCACTCGATGTCGCGCAGGACCTCGTGCGGTTCCTGGCGCGCCACCAGCATCAACACCGAACCGCCGGCCAGCGCGACCATCGAGGGTTCGTACCCGAGCTGGCCGTGCATGATGAAGCCGAGCACGGTGAAGGCGAGCACGACCAGAGTGATGCGGAGCAGTCGCGGGTCCGTGATCATGCCGGACTCGTCGATCGCCATCACACGCTCTCGCTGCTCCGGCGTGGCCCGCACCTTCCAGCGGGCGAAGAAAGCGGCGACCACCAGGAAGCCGGCCAGCGTGATGATGGAGACCGGCCCGACGTTCAGGAAGAAGGTGACGAAGTCGATGTCGGCGTGCGAGGCGATGAGGATGTTCGGCGGGTCGCCGATCAGCGTCGCCGTGCCGCCGATGTTTGAGGCCAGCACCTCCGCGATCAGCATCGGCACGGCCTTCACCCCCAGCGTGTCGGCGACGACGAGCGTGACCGGCGCCATCAGCACCACCGTGGTCACGTTGTCGAGGAAGGCGGAGGCGACCGCCGTGATCAGGCAGAGCAGGATCAAGACGCGAATCGGGCTGCCGTTCGCCGCCTTCGCGGAACGGATCGCCATCCAGCGGAAGACGCCGGTGTCGGCCATCGTGTTGGCGATGATCATCATCCCGACGAGCAGGAAAATCACATCGAGGTCGATCGCCTCGAAGGCCTGCTCCGTATCGAGCACGTGGAACGCGATCACCAGCATCCCACCGGCGAGCGCGATCGTGGTCTTGTGGATCTTCTCCGAGATGATCACCACGTAGGTGACGACAAAGATCGTGAGGGCAATGTGGACTTCGCTCACGTGGCGTGCACCCCCTGACAGAAGGCCCGTGCGGTCGCCGTATCCTCCCCCGCGCCGTGAGATAGCGCTAGAGAGCGCTCCACGCCGTCTGCACGCCGACGATCAGCAGGCCGAGCGCCAGCAGCCTGGTCAGCGGCCCCTCGCCCAGCCGGCGTCGTGCGATCTGCCCGAGCGGGTTCGCGGCGATCATCCCGGCGCCCAGCCAGAGCGCGGCCTGCAGCGGCTCCCCGGCGTGCCCGAGCGCCAGGTGCAGCGCGACGGCCGCCGCGGCCGCCGTCGCGTTCGCGATGTGCACCGTCGGCACCGCGATCGCGTGCGGCATCAGCATGATGCGAGTGAGCACCGGCACCCGCAGCGGCCCGCCGCTGATGCCGGCGATCGTGGCGACGAACGCGGTGATCAGCAGTGGGGCGATGCTGCGTACGACGGGCACGCGGTAGATGAAGACATTGCCCTCGCGATCCTCGACGCGGCGGTGCCAGCCGTGGTCGGTCAATTGTGCATGAGCACTTCTGAGGTCTTCTGCAAGCCTGATGTTCGTCTCGGGAGTCGATTCGAAGGCGCGACAAACTAGCTCCGCGTGTGCCTCATCATCCTCAACCAAGAGGATTTCCACTGCATCTGCTGTCGTCACTATTCTGCCCCCGTTGAAGGGCGCCGGTTCCAAGCAAGCCAGAAGAAACCAAGATCTCGCATCAGTTTGACGAAGGTTTCATAATCAACAGGCTTGACCACGTAAGCATTCGCCTGCAGCTCGTACGCCTTGGCAATGTCCGTTTCTGCCTCCGAAGTGGTCAGAATGACGACTGGGATTTGGAAGAGTTTTTCAGACTTCTTGATGTGGCGGAGCACCTCCAGACCGTCCAGTTTGGGGAGCCTGAGATCCAAGA
>JADFMM010000436.1 GCA_022563885.1 Planctomycetota bacterium
ACCCAACGGTCCCTTGGATCCAGGCAGGATGATTCGCCTTTGAAAGGGGGATGTGGCATCTAAAGGTGTTCTCTGCTCTAGCGCGCGTTGTTCTTGACGCCGCGAGCTGAACTACTAGACGGGCACTTTCCGCAGGGAGAGGCGTCCTGCGGTAAGACAGGTGGAAGTCAATTGGGTTAAGTCGCGCTGCGACTGATGGCAAGGAGTAAGTGTCATGATGAATCGATTGTTCTGGCTGACGTCAGCATTGTTGATCTTGTGTATTGGATTAAGTCCGAGCTTTGGGCAGGAGGGTGAAAACCTGCTGGCCAATGGGGGCTTTGAGGACGGCGTCCTGGACCCTTGGACCAGCTACGGCGGCGCGGGTGCCGCCATAGAGGTCGTGCAGGACTTGGCGGGGGCTGCGGTCCCCGAGGGGCCGCTCGAAGGGGCCTACGCGCTTCGAGTCTCAGTCGGCTCGGCGGGCGCGAATTTCTGGGATGCGGGCGTCCAGAATCGGAGTTCTCCCGTGTTTGAGGCAGGCGTGGTCTACACACTCGCCGCCTTTCTCAAGGCCGAATCGGGTGAGATGCAGATCAATTTCAAGCCGGAACACGACGGCGATCCCTTTACCGGCTACGGCGAGCAGGCATTTACGATGACCGAGGAATGGGCCGAGTACTTCATCACGACCCCACCCATGCCGGCAGGGGGCGTCGATCCAGCGTCGATTACGTTCCACGTCCAGTATGCCCCCGGCGTCTTCTATATGGACGGCGTACGGTGGTTTGAGGGCGACTACGTGCCACCGGTCTTCCAAAAGCGAGTCGGTGCAACAGACCCCAGTCCGGCGGAGTCGGTGCTGGACGTGCCGCGTGACGCAGAGCTTGGCTGGGTGGGCGGCGTGTTCGCCAACACGCACGACGTCTATTTCGGCACCAACTTTGCCGATGTCAATGCAGCCAGTGTGGACAATCCCTTGGGTGTCCTCGCGAGCCAGGGGCAGAGTGACGCCGCCTTCCAACCGGCTGACACACTCGATTTTAGCCAGACCTACTATTGGCGTGTGGACGAGGTCAATGCGGCTCCGGACCAGACGGTTTTTCCCGGTCCGGTCTGGGCCTTTACGACTGAGGCCTTCTCCGACCCCATTACGCCGATCGCGGTGACGGCGTCGAGCGAACATTCCGACGTGATGGACCCGGGGGGTCTCATTGACGGCTCCGGCCTAAACGCGGCGGACGAGCACAACATCATTGCATCAGACATGTGGTTGTCGGCCGCGACCGATCCCGCTCCCTGGGTTCAATTTGAGTTTGACAAGGCCTACCGGCTGCACGAAATGTGGGTCTGGAACTCAAACCAGGGGATTGAGACCGTCATCGGGTTCGGGGCCCAGGATGTAACCATCGAACTCTCCATGGACGGCGAAAACTGGACGGCAGTGGATGGCGTTCTTCAATTTGCCCAGGCGTCGGGACTGGACGGCTACACGCACAACACGACCGTGGACTTTGGTCAGGCCGTCGCCCGCTATGTACGCATCTCAATCACCTCAGGATGGGGCCCGCTACCCCAGGTCGGTCTCAGCGAGGTGCGCTTCTTCTACATTCCCACCTACGCACGGGAACCGCAACCGGCGGACGGCAGCACGACTGACGGCGTAGACGTCACACTCGAGTGGCGCACAGGCCGCGGCGCCAGTGCCCACCAGGTCGTCATGAGCGGCGACATGTCCCAGGTGGAAGACAACAGCGCGGTCGCCGGTACCCCCGCGGACAACAGCTTCGCGGCCCCGAACCTGAGTTACGCCGGCAACTACTACTGGCGAATCAATGAAATGAATGAGACCAGTGTGCCCTCGACCTTTGAGGGAGACATCTGGAGCTTCATGACACCGGAGTATCTGAGCGTCGATGATTTTGAGATCTACCACGATGAAGAGTTTTTCGAGATCTGGTCCATCTGGGTCGACGGTTTCGGCGACGAGGCAAACAATGGCGCGATCGTGGGGAACGTCAACGAAGCGGAAAGGGGTGTTGTGCAGGAAGGCAGACAGTCGATGCCCCTTCACTACGACAACACCACTGCCCCAGTTTCTTCGGCGACGCGTACCTTTGACACACCTCTAGATTGGACGCATGGATCCCCGGAAGTGCTTTCCGTCCACTTCCGAGGCAACGACCCTAACTCCGGCAACGATGCTGCACCCATCTACATGGTCGTCGCAGACAGCAGCGGCAAGGAAGCGCTCGTGATCCATCCGGACGCAGCCGCGACGCTTACGACGGCATGGACGGCCTGGGTGACCCCGATTGCGGATCTAGGTGGGATCGACCTGAGCAGCGTCCGGTCCGTGACCTTCGGTGTCGGTGTCCCCGGTGGCTCCCAAGCAAGCGGCGCCACGGGCACCCTGTTCATCGACAATCTGCGGATCGGAACACCCCGACAGGCGCCTGAGCCGAGTGGGCCCATCGCGGGCAACTTGCTGATCAACGGCGATTTCGAGACAGGGGACACGACGGGCTGGAATGTGTACGGCGACGCCACCCTCGAAGCCGTGACGGATCCCAGTATTGAGGGCGCCTATGCACTGCGAGTACAGAACAATACTGCCGTTGCAAACTTCTGGGATGCGGGTCTGCAGCATCAGGGCCACGTGTTCGAAGAGGGCAAATCCTACCTGGTTTCTGCTTTCATGAAGGCTGAGCAAGGCACTTTTCAGCTCAACTTCAAGCCCGAGCGGGGTGAGGCCCCCTTTGAAGCCTACGGTGAGCAGCAGTTTACGCTGACAGAGGAATGGGTCGAGTATACTGTCGCCACCGGGGTCATCCCCGCGACAGTGACGCCGGCGACCATTACCTGGCATATCGCGTTTGCGCCGGGTGTCTTTTTCGTCGATGACGCTCGGTTCTACGAGGCCAAGCTCGAGTAGTGCCCTCCATCTCCTAATATTTGAACCATGGGGCCTGTGCTGTCAGCACAGGCCCATTTTTTTTGCCTGGTTCGCAAAAGTGTGTATGTGGGTAGCAGTCCGTCTGACCTGTTTTTGTGCTCGTATTCAGCGAAGCGGTACTCGTTATCGAGAAGGCCGAAAAGCCGATAACGGTGACGATTCCTAGGTCGAGTCGTGTAACCCGGAACTGAACCAGGATCGACAATCCGTCTCGTTTTCAATGTAACCTCCTATTTAAAAGTTAGTTACATCACATCCACAGTTGATCAGATGCCAACTCGAAAGTCGCGATCAATGCCGGCATTTTCGGGATTTTTGACTAAGGCACTTTAACAAAACCCTGCTGGCTTTGGCCGGCTGCAGCGGTTTCGTTAGAGTGCCTAAATGTCACCGGTGAAAACTCTTGATGTGGCCATAGAATAAACGGTTTTTTCCTTGTTTGGCCCCAGGATTGCGCTATAGTGGTACGCTGTTCGCCAGCAGTTTAGGATGTTGTACGTGGTTCCGTGAACGTGACGTCGGTTATT
>JADFMM010000437.1 GCA_022563885.1 Planctomycetota bacterium
AAGGGGGGTAGTCGGTTAGCTCCTCTTGCTCTGTAATGCTACGTCTGAGGCCTCCATAGTGAAAAGGCGGGTCAGCGACCGCTGGCATCGTCTCCTGGCCTATTGCTGGAGCTGACATCACTCACGGCTATGGACGGTCAAGTTTCAAGCAAACTGCGAAGAGGAGGTTCTAACCGACTACCCCCCTTTGGGATATAGCTTCCTCCACGATCTGACTGAAGCCTTTTAGACCTCTCTTCGCTGCCAACTGCAGCAATTCTGCCCGCAGGTGATCAGACATTTCTATGGTTGTTCGCATGTCTCAACCATACTCTGCATGCACATGCATGTCAAGACGATCCCACAGTTCTTTTGCCCTGTGTCCGGTTCCTCCAGCGAAACACGTGGCCTCCGCTCAGGGCCTGTGTGATTATCCGAAGGGTAGGCCGGATATCACTTCCATCAAGTGAACCCCGCGAGACCATGGGTATAGCGGACTATCCCCGAGAGGATTCGAACCTCTAACCTTTGGCTCCGGAGGTCGAAACCCCACTTATAAGTGCTTGTTACCATTCGTTTTATAAGGGTTTTTCTGGCACAAAACTGGAATGTGACTGGAGGTAGACGCCAGTGAGATCGGAAGCGGAGATATATGCAACACAAACTGACGCCGGAATTGACGCCGGGACGCCCTCTCTAAAATGCACTATGGTCCCAGCATAACCGTGCCCCCAAGGGTCGTCAATACGCTCGCATGGCCGGCGAGGTATTGGGCTTTGGGTACGCTGAATCGGCGGCCTCTTGGTCTGGAACGGCGACTGGTAGGCCCTCCTGGACAATTCGACTGATACACTTCCCTAGGGCGAACCGATCATGCCTCGCCCTTTTTCCATTGGATCGCACGTACATTGGACCACTGGACTACTGACCCACTCCTCAAAACAACCGATCGTCGTGGCCGTTGTGGGCATGGTGGTCTTTGGCCTTGTATCGCCACAGGGCCAAGCCGAATTCGCCGCGTTGGTTCCATCCGATGTAGGCCTCGATCGGCTTGATCCGCAACGATACGTGGGGTAGGTGCATCCAAGGCGGACAATGCACCATATTGAACTTGAGCCCCCCGCGGCCGTCGGCCTTCCATCGGCTCGATGGGTTGGGCCCGGTGCGATAACAGTCACGGTCGGCGACGCCGATCACATACGAGTAGCAATTGTAATTGGGGTTCCTTAGGTGCCAAGTGACCCCCCGCCACCAGTCGGGCCAGGATGGTTTCCACTCCGGCGGCGGTGACATCGGATAGAACCCAGTCAACCATCCGGGGTGTAGCTTAGGTATCCCAAACAGTTTGGATTTTTCCAGGTCGGGCTTTTCGGCCTTGTGGTAGTGGACATCAGGCAATTGATCTTCCACCGGTGGAACGGTGTAGCTCGAGGGGACCCAATGACACCCCACAAGCGCCACCGAAGCAACCGATAGGACATTACATTAATATACTGAGTTTTTCCAGCGTCACTCCAAGATCGTCGATATAATATCCCCAGTCCAACAAGTAACATACTGAGTTTTTGAGTACCTTTGAGGTGAGTCCATGGTCATTGACCGAGAAAAGTACATGGATGCCAAGGAAGTTAGACAGCTTAGGATAGTAACGGAAGCTAAGGTAATCGTTGATCTGAAAAAAGGTCGCATTACGGGTCCGCTGATGTGGATGCTTGTGGATCTGGCCCTGTCTACGGGCTTGCGGGTCTCCGAAATGGCCGGTCTAAAGATTGAACACATTGATTTCAAACGCGGCTCCATGAAAGTAACACGACTCAAACGCAAGAAAAAGTCTGCTGAATCCATAGCCATCGGCAATGACCTTGTTCAGCACCTACGGGAATACCTGGAATGGGATGACAGGAAGAAAGGGCCGCTGTTCGTGGGCCAAAGAGGACCGATGACCTCTCGGGGTTTGCAGCAGACATGGAAGGCAGCTATCAGACGGGCTGGACTGCCTGAGGAGCTGTCGATACACAGCGCAAGGCATACACTCGCTACCCATCTCCTGAAGAAAACCGGTAACCTCAGACAAGTACAAAAGCAACTGGGCCATGCCTCTCCTGCTACGACTGCCAACATGTATGCAGATATCGCGTTCGATGATTTGCGGGAAGGGGTCAATGGGCTTTACGATTGAACTGGGGGGGAGCTTTCTAGGGTCAGCCTGACTAGTGATTAGTCACAGTCCGAAGTTAGGATTGATCTCATGATCGATGAGGCAAGTGGGCGAATAGCCCAAGGTGGCTAGCAGATTCCGCATTGACCCCTAAACCAGTAAACGCATGTACTCTGTAAAGGGACTTCTCTTCAGGGCATTCACCCAGCGAGCGTCCGCGGTGACAACGATTCCGTTGATTTCAATGGCCAGGGCCAGATACAAACTGTCATAGACGGTGCGTTTCGTGGCGATGGCAATTTCCAGGGCGGGGCCAAGAATGGACCGGGTATCATAGATCTCCAGGGGCAACGACAAAAAGTCCTCGACGAGGCCCAAGGTCTCGTCGCGATTGAGAATACCGCGCTTTTCAAGCTTCCAAAAGACATTGGCGAGTTCGGTATGGATTAGGTCGGGGGCAAGAAGTCTGAATCTACCGTTCAGATACTTCATTGCCTTGGTAGAATCGGATTCCGGGATGAACCATTTCGCGGCCACACTGGCATCAATGACCGCCGGCTTCACCGCTCTCGATCCTCCCGGATCAAATGCGTACTGTTGGGGATCTCTCGACCGGTAAGCCGTTTCTGCCACAGTCGAACCAGGCTCCCGGCTTCCTTAAAACCAATACCCGCCGCCTGCGTGAGAATTTCCTTGGCCTCGGCCTGCAAGCTCCGACCGCGGCGTTGTGCTCGTTCCTTGAGTCGTTCAACAATCTGTTCATCAAGGTTACGTACAAGTATCTGTGCCATGATCTGCTCCTGAAAGTTGCTATCAAAATGATAGCACTCAGTTGAAACTCTGTCAAGTGGTGAAAAAATGGAAAGCCTTGGCCGCCACGCGTATAATCTGGAAAACTGCTCCAAGGATACCCACACGGTTTCGGAACGATCTTTGCACGTACAGCGTCGAGATGGATATACCGACTCACGACTTGAAAGTAGCCCTCGCTGTCAATGAGGTGCGACTTGAAGCGGCCCTGGAACAGGTGTCCCGATCGTCGCCACCGTCGATTAAAGTAGCTGGTGTAGCTGCCAGTGTGACCCCGAAAGTCCCTCCTAGCGGACTATCCCCGAGAGGATTCGAACCTCTAACCTTTGGCTCCGGAGGCCAAAGGCGAAAAGCTACAACCTCTTTCCCCTACTGCGATTACTGAGTCCGAGCAATCTGTCTTGGCGTCCTGCTTGGCGCAAATCCTGCAAAAACACCCGGATTTGGCCCGTCTCATAGAGTCCTGGCCGGATCTTCCCGACC
>JADFMM010000017.1 GCA_022563885.1 Planctomycetota bacterium
TTTGAATGCCCAATTGCACCCCATCTTTGATCGCTTCTCAATCGCGAAATCCGCGACGTAGAACAGCTACGCCTGTGGTTTCGCTCAATCGGGCGCGACCCAATATGAGGCACACTTGGACCCCAAATTGTCCAACTTATTTCTTGCCGATCCCTAAACAGGAGTCTTTGTAATGCCGAATCGGCAGGGTATCTCGTTTCTACCGACCGGCACCAGCCTGGCGTTGGGGCTGGTCCTGTTGGCGGTGACCGGCGTGTTGTGCTGGCTGGCCTGGCGCCGCACCGGCTATCGCAAGGCGATCGGTATTCTCGAACTGCTGCGCTTTGCACTGGTCTGTCTGGTGGTGGCGACCCTGTGCCAACCCGAATGGCTGGTGACGCGGCCCGCGGAACAGAGTCCCACCTTGGTGGTGCTCTGGGACCAATCGAACAGCATGAAAACACGGGATGTGATCGACGATGAAGGCAGCGACGGCCAGCCCAAGAGCCGCGCCGAGACGATCGAGCCGTTGATGTCGGAGGCGATCTGGAAGTCGGCTGACAATGAATCAAACAGTGAACTGAAGGTGGTGTTCGAGCCATTTTCATCCGAGTTAGACCCCGCGGAAGAAGCCACGGATTTAAATGCAGGGCTGTTGCAGGTCCTGGAAAATCACTCGAACCTACGCGGCGTGGTGCTGCTGTCCGACGGTGATTGGAATGCCGGTAAGTCACCCGTAGAAGCCGCCACCCGCTTCCGCATGAAGGGGATTCCCGTGTTCCCGGTGGCGGTGGGAAGCAAGGTGCCCTTGCCCGACCTCGAATTGGTCAGCATGAATGCGCCGACCTTCGGCGTGGCGCATAAGGTGCTTCGTATTCCCTTCGTGCTACGCAGCGCCTTGGGCCAGGACCGTGACGTGAGGGTCACGCTGCATGTCAATGAAAAGCCCACTTCCACCAAGCTGGTCCGCGTTCCGGCCATGGGCCAGGCGCAACAGAACATGGTGTGGACGCCGCCGGCGACAGGTGATTACACCCTGACCCTGCGTGTGCCGCGGGACCCGCAGGAGTTGATCGCCGAAAACAACGAGATATCCGCGCCGATCTCGGTCCGTCAGGAACAACTGAAGGTCCTGGTGATCGAGTCCACTCCCCGCTGGGAGTACCGATACCTGCGCAACGCCTTGGAACGTGATCCGGGTGTCGAACTCACCTGCTTGCTCTTTCATCCGGAACTGCCCAACGTCGGCGGCGGGCGCGCCTACATAAAACATTTTCCTTCCCCCAGTGAACTGAGCCGTTTTGACCTGGTCTTTCTTGGCGACGTGGGTGTGGGACCGAAACAGTTGACGATCGACCAAGCGCAGGCGCTGCGTCAGTTGGTCAGCGCCCAGGCCGCGGGTCTGGTCTTCATGCCGGGGCGTTACGGCTGGCAGGACAGCTTGAATGCAAGTCCGCTTGCCGATCTTTATCCGGTGGTCATGGATCCCGCCCGCGCGACGGGTGTCGGCTCAAGCGCGCCCGGCCATTTCACGCTCACGCAAGCGGGACAGCGCAGCTTGCTGACGCGTCTGGCCGACACCGACGAGGCAAACGCCAAGGTGTGGCGCACGCTGCCGGGCTTTCACTGGTACGCAGGCGTCAAACGAGCCAAAGCCGGGTCGGAGGTCCTGGCAGTCCACCACCAGGAAACCACGGCTTTCGGACGCGTCCCCCTGATCGTCACCAAGACCTACGGCACGGGCAAGGTTCTATTCATGGGCACCGACAGCGCCTGGCGTTGGCGCGAGGGCGTCGAAGATCGCTACCACTATCGTTTCTGGGGCCAGGTGGCTCGGTGGATGGCCTACCAGCGGCAGATGGCTCGGGGCCAATCCATGCGTCTGTTCTATTCACCCGATCGGCCCCGCGTCGACGATGTCGTTTCCCTGAATGTCAACGTATTGGATGGTCTCGGCGCTCCCTTGAACCAGGGCACGGTGGTTGTACAGGCGATTTCTCCAGCGGGCAAAACCAAAACGGTTCGACTTGAACCGGGCGAAAAAGATGCCTGGGGTCTGTTCGTGGGATCCTTGGTTCCGAAAGAACCGGGCACCTACCGCCTGATTGCCAGTTGTGCCGAAACCGGTGCATCGGTTCAGGCAGACCTCTCCGTGCAGGGTCTGAATCGAGAACGTCAGGGACGTCTGGCCCGGTACGATGTCTTGGAGGAGATCGCCACGATTACCCAAGGCAAGCTGGTGCCGGTTTCCGAGCTGCGCAGTCTGTTGGATCACCTGGCGACCCTGCCGGAGCCCGAGCCGACGATCCACCGGATAAGAATCTGGTCTCACCCGGTATGGGGGGCGATACTGATTGCGTTGATGGCCGTGTTTTGGGTGGGGAGAAAGATGATTGGTGCTGTTTAAGTGGGGTTTGGTAACCAGTTGAAAAAACAAGAATATCGATTAACGAATAATGAATTTCGAAGGAAAAAGAAGAGCGACTTGGATGGGCTTGCAGTTCCTTCTATATTCGTTAATCGGTGTTCGGAGTTCGATATTCAAAAAACCATCAAATAGACCTCAGCCACACAAGGACTAGGTAGTACAGATGAGTCAACCACAACCAGAAAACAATTCCATTGCATTGCCACCGCGCATGAAGGCGGCATTGGAGCAGTATCGAAAGAGGGTCTGGGTGATCAAGCTCGCCGAGAGCGCTCTGGCGGCGATCTTTGGTCTCGTGATGTCGTATCTCGTCGTGTTTGTCCTGGACCGCCTTTTCGATACGCCGGCGCTATTACGGGCGGTCATCCTGGCAGTGGGCAGTGTGGGGATGGTGATTCTGTTTCCGCTGAAATGCCACCACTGGGTCTGGAATTACCGACGCCTGGATCAGGTGGCGCGCCTGGCGCGACACAGATTCCCGCGTTTTGGCGATCAGTTGCTGGGCATTGTGGAACTCGCACGAAGCGATTCGCGAGCGGGCAAGAGTCGCGCTCTCGTCCAGGCGGCGATGCGACAGGTCGATGCCGAGTTGGCCAATCGTGACCTCACGGACGCCGTTCCCAATCCGCGCCACCGTCGCTGGGCCTGGGCCGCCGGCGTTCCCCTGGCCGGGACCGCGTTGCTGATGATGCTGATCCCGGCGGCGGGCGGCAACGCGTTCAAGCGCTGGCTCATGCCCTGGCGTCCGGCCGAGCGCTACACCTTTGCCCAACTGGCAGGCGGAACGGACCTGCGCGTGGTCCCCTACGCAGAACCCTTTCAGGTCGAGGCCCGTCTCAAGGAGAATTCGCCGTGGAGGCCCGAGTCCGCCCGGGCCCGCTATGAAAAACAGACGCCGATCGTGGCCACGCGCGACGGGGCGATCTACCGATTTGCCATGCCGCCCCAGACCCGCGACGGACACATCACGCTTCGCATCGGCGATGCGCGGCGATCCATTCCTGTCGAGCCCAAGATGCGTCCCGCATTGACAGAGCTTCTGGCACACGTTCAACTGCCCAGCTACCTCCAGCGAAACGAAGCGCTCATTGAAGATGCGCGCGGCGGCACGGTCAGCCTGGTGAAGGGAAGCACCGCGGTCTTCAAGGCCACGGCCACGCGTGATCTCGCTGCAGCGACACTCGACGGTCGCTCACAGGTGGTAGACGGTCCCCACCTGACCACCGAGAGTGTTACAGTCGAAGCATCGGCCGACTATCGCCTGACATGGCGTGATCACTATGGCCTGGCCCCGCGAGAAGCGCAGGTGCTGCGCATCGAGGCGCTCGACGATCAGGGCCCGACCGTCAACTTCAATAAACTGAAGAACAACCAGGTCATTCTTTCCCACGAAGTGCTCGCGTTTGAGATTCAGGCCGGTGACGATTTTGGTGTGAAGCGCATTGGCCTCGAGTGGCGGGGCATCAACGATCCGATTCACAATCCCGAACCGTCCCGGGGCGAGAAGATCGTGGCAGCCGGTGCCCCCATAAACGAGACGATGACCGTATCCGCGACATTTTCCGCGGATCGCGAAAAAGTGCGTCCCCAGAGTCTGCGTTTGCGTGCCTTTGCCGAGGACTATCTGCCCGGGCGTGAACGATCGTATTCACCCACCCTCGTGCTCCATGTGCTCACGCCGGCGGAGCACTTCAGGTGGCTGACCGAACAGATGAGCCAATGGGCGGGCGCGGCCCAGGAGGTGTACGACAAGGAGTTGCAGTTGCACGAGATCAACAAGGAGTTGCGTGACCTGCCGCCCGAAGCCCTCGACGATCCGGCCCAGCGTAAGAAGATCCAGCAGCAGGCAGCCGCCGAAATGGCGAACGCGGCTCAACTCGACGCCTTGGTCGAAATGGGCAAGGAATTGGTTGCGGAGGCGACCAAGAACGAGGAATTCGACGCCGATCAACTGGACGCCTGGGCAGAGATGCTCAAGCTATTGGAGGAGATCGCCGGCAAGCAAATGCCATCCGTGGCTGACTTACTCGAGCAGGCCGCGGCGGCACAGGGACAACCCACCCCGCCCATCACCGAGGCGCCCCTGCCGGGTGAGCCAGGAGAAGCCAAGCCGAAGGAGACGTCGGATGAGCAGAAGGACATCGAGCCCGAAGACCCAATCGCCGCCCCGCCCGGCGCCGATGATCTCGGCCTGGAAGGCGCCGACAAGTACGGTCCGGAAGGCCTCAATCCGGAGGGACTCAAAGAGGATCCGAACGATCCCAACCCCGAGGCGGCCGACGTCATGCAGGACAAGAGCGAGCAGCCCGAGGGCGAGCCTGGCTACATCCCCGCGAATCCGACGCCGCTCGTGATCGACATCGAGTCGGGTTTCAACACGAGCGAGAAGGCGGAGGACGCGCCGCAGGTCAAGGGCGGCCTGCTCATCCCCGCGACGATCCTGAAAGGCAGTGGCAAGGACCCGGAGGAGGAAGAAGCCGCAGACGCCGAGGCCACCACCGCGGAGCTCGTCCTCCAGGCGGTCACGGAGCAGCAGGACCTACTGGACGCCTTTGCCAAGTTGGCCGAGGAGATGAACACCCTGCTCATGGGCTTTGAAAACAGCACCTTTGTGAAGCGCTTGAAAGCGGCCTCGCGCAAACAAATCGACCTGGCCGTGGAACTGAACGACCTGGACGGCTTCGGCGTGGATGACGGTGCCCTGAACGATCACGCGCAGCGTCAGCGCCTGGCCGAACGCGAGAAGGCTGCCTCGGACCGGGTGCTGGTCATTCAGGAAGACATGCACGCCTACGCCGAGCGGAAACCCTCTAAGAACTACACGCGCGTACTGGCGGAGATGCAGGAGGCAACCGTGGTCGCGCAGATTCGTGACATGGCCGCGGCCATCAACAGAAACGAGGTCGGTCAATCCACGATCGAGGCGGAATTCTGGGCCGACACCCTGGACCGCTGGGCCGAGCAGCTCGTGGATCCGCTCGGCGCGGGTGGGCCGACACCCGAGGGATTGATCGAGTTACCCAATCTCACGCCCGAGATGATACTCGAGGTGATGCGCATCATTAACGGCGAGATCGAGCTTCGTGAGGAAACACGTGAACTGCACCAGGCCATCGGCGCCATCGACGAAGAGACCTACCAGCAGCGCGGCGGCAAGCTAAGCATGACGCAGGCGGAACTCGCCGCGAAGTCTCGCGAACTGGCCGAGCAGATCAAGGCCATGCCCAACGCGCCCGCTCACGCCGATGAGACCCTCGCCCGGGAAATCAAGACGCTTACCGAGAAGGGCGAGCTTGAAGGCGAAGCCCTCGACAAGCAAATCGAGTGGTTGACCGGCCGGACCGAACTCGGCAAGAAGGTCTTGCAGGGCCAGATGGACAAACTCTCCAAGGCCGCGACCGTCATGGACGAGGTCGAGGCCCTGCTGGCCCGGCCGGCCACGGGCCCGCCCACGATCGCCGCCATCTTGGAAGTACTCGAAATCCTGCTCGAAACGGCGCGTTTGCCCAATGCGCCCATGATCGTGAAGGCGCCGCCGGGCACGGCGTCTGCGTTGATGCTCATGGGTCTCGGAGACGACGGCAGCAAGGCCTTTATCGAAAACCGCGTTCCCGGACAGGCCACGGGCAAGGCGGGGCGCAAGCTCCCGGAAGAGTTTCGCGCGGGCCTGGACGTATACTTCGATGCGCTGGAAGGGAAGAAAATTGAGTAGCCAAGTTGACGACTTTGAATAACAAATGTCGATTAACGAATAATGAATTTCGAAGGAAAACAATGAACGGTTTGATTGGGCTCGCAGTTACTTCGACATTCAAAATTCGGTGTTCGGAGTTCGATATTCAGACCGGCTAGGAATGTCGATTGTCGATCTACGAATGATGACTTTCGAAGTATTTGGGAATCATGACGGACCCACCTAAGCCCTTTGGTTGGATATTCTAGCAAGGAGACAAACCATGCGCCATGCCAACACTCTACTGATGTGTCTTGCGGTATCGTTGATGCTCACCGGTGTTGGATTCACTCAGGATCCTGAGCGAGTTCCTCGCGTCCGACAGCGCGGGGCAGAGCTAAAGGCGCGGGCGAATCTGCAGCGACTGTCAGCGTTCGTCAAACAGAAACTCGATCCACTGATCCAGCACATGAGCGAAAGCCTTGCCCAGCGTTACCCATTGGAGGAAAAAGACGCTAAGGCACTGCGGCAGTCCATTTTCGAATCGGTCGACATTGCGCTGGACCGCGACGATGCCATGAGGACGCTTGGCATATATGCGCGCATTGGCAACAACAGTGGCTTGCTTAACTCGGTGTTGGCCTTGCCTGGCTGCAGAGCGGCACTGGCAAGTGTCCTAAAGAAGCAGCAAGTTCAGGACTATTTAGACTTTTTGCAGGCACGGGGAGAGCGAGACAAACAGGCGGCGGCGGGGCTGATCGTTGCATGGATCGATCGACAACTCGGCTTGACGGCCGATCAGCGTCAGAAGATGGGCCCAGTGATTCTCGCCAGGATACAAAAAGACGTATACGAAATGAACTCAATGGACCTGATGGGTGTGGATTCTGAAGAATCGGCACACATGCTGCGCGATTTTCAGATCGATCGAGTACTCTCCCCATCGCAAGTCACCGTCTGGCAACTCACAACGGCGAAGCCCGGAGAAAAGGACGAGGAGGATTGGCGTCTGAAGGCCCGGTTTGCAGCGGCCGAAGCGGGTCTCAAAAAAGCGGTCGCGGAGGGCGAGATCACCCGCGAGCAGGCCGGCCAGAGAATCGAAGCCATGAAAAAGAAATTCTGGGGTGATAAGAAAGACAGAGGCGAAGAACGTGAAGTGCCCGACCGTCGGGAAATTCAATTCCGCGAGGCGGCGGCTAAAATCAACGGGGCCGTCGAGGCCGGCCATATGACGCGGGAGCAGGCAAACGAAAGATTGGGCGGCCTCAAGCGACGGCTCTGGGCCAAAGACAAAGACGATCGCGACGAAAAGTCGGGTGCCGAATCTGACGAGCAGGCCAGGCGCATCGCCGAGGCGACACTGGCGGCCCACCGCGAGCAGCTGGGCCCTCTCGACGCCCGTGCATCGAAACGTCTGGCCTTGGTGTCGAAAGGCGTGGTCGAGCAATACCTCGAATCGCGCGACGTGGATCGAGGCAGAGGTGAATCCAAAAAACGGGATAACGCGTTCGGACAAGCCGCAGGGAAGATCCAGGCCTTGGTCGCAGCGGGTAGATTGACGCGAGAGCAAGCCGTTCAGAAACTTGAGGCCATGGAGGAAGGATGGGAAGAAAAGAAGAACGGACGTCGAGCTCAGGGTGCTGCCGCGTACATTACGAATAACCCGCTGTATCAGCAGACGATCAAGGATTGCCTTTCAGACGATGCCTATTCAGATTACCGGACGCGCCAAGTGGAGAGACTGGCCTTCCGACAACAGGCCTTACGTGATTTGGTCGTGGCGGGTCTAGACACTCGCCTGTTACTGAGTCATCAACAGCGCCAACGATTTGCAGAGACTGCGGCAAAATTGTCCGCACCGAAGAGCGGGAATGTGGCCGGCGGGATCATGCTGGCTCAGGTTGTCAAGCAGATCGATCAAGGCGATCTGAGTGATTGGCAGCGCGGAGAGTTCAATTCGATCCTGCGTGGGAGAGCAAAATGGAAAAAGTAGAAGGAAAACCGACTATAAGCGATTTAATGGTAAAGAACCGCAAGGAGCCGAAAAATGCGTAAAAGCAAATCTTTATGGATCTGTATGATCGTGACGTCGATGCTCGCCAGCGTCGGCTTTGCTCAGGACCGCAATCGAGATCCCGGCGCTCGCCAGCGAGGCGAGGACGCAGGAAGGGGACGGAAATTATACCTCCGGTGGAAAATGGAAAGACTGCTCCCGCAACTCGGCGAGCACATCGGCCGGCATTGCGCACTGGACGAGGCGGCAGTGGACAAGTTCCGGGCCACGGTCTTCGAATCGGTCAACACCATGCTCGAGCAGGACACTCCGCGCGGGTGGGGCCTCGAGAACCTGCGTGCCGATGACTTCACACTGGTGGAAACGATGCTGTCGCAGCCCGGCTGGCGCGGGGCCTTCGCCAAGTGCCTGACAGAGAAGCAGCTTCAGGACTACACGGATTTTACCCACACGCGCAGGCAACTCGACCAGCAGGCGGTTCGCAAGCAGATTGCGGCCTGGCTCGACCGGCCACTCAGCTTGACAGCCGATCAACGCGGGAAGGTCGAGCAGGCGATTAGCGCGGCCACAGAAGGAAAACCCATGGCCATCAGCTCGCTGAGTTTTGCGGACGCCGGTTTTCGAGGGGATTTGATGGACTCCACCTTGCGACTATTCCCGAGGTTTTCTCATATCCAACTGAACGGCATCCTGTCGCCTGCGCAGGCCACGGTCTGGGCCTTGATGAGACCGAAAAGCAAGGAGCAGGGGAACCCGGCCAGACGCGTTCCTCGAGAACAGGAGGGACGAGATAACAATCGCAGAGAGCCCGATGTGCGCTTGGCCCGATACCGCAAGGCAGAGGCCGAACTCAACCGGGCCGTAGAGGCCGGACGCATCACCCGTGAACAGGCCAACGAGCGATTGCTGGGGCTCAGACAACAGATCTGGGCGGCTGACCCGACCGTTCGTGGAGGCGATGACATGTTTGAGTCTGAAGACCAGGCCAGAAGGCTTGCCGAGGCACAACTGGCAGCTCACACCGAACAACTCGGTCAGCTCGATGCCCAAGCAGTCAAACGACTGGGACTGGCAGCCAAGGGTGTCGTGGAACGGATTCTGGAATCACAGGACAGGGGACAACGAGCAGGGGCAGCCAGCGTCCCTAACGCCGATGTCGAAGGAGCTGCGATCAGGATCCGCGCGGCCGTTGCCGCGGGCAGGATCACGCGCGAACAGGCCGCCGAACGACTCGGCGCCATGCGGAAGCGTGGAAGCGAAACTCGCCAACAAATCGCCCCTGTAGACATTACCAGTCACGCGCTCTATCAACAGACGATCAAGGACGTGCTCTCTAAAGAGGCCTATGCCAAGTACCGGGCACGGCAGACAGAGAATCTGGCCTTTCGCCAGCAGGCCGCGTGTGATCTGTTGGTGGCGAGTCTAGACCTACAGTTGTGGCTCGGCGAGAAACAGCGAAAACGCTTTGAGCAGGCCGCAGCCAAGCTGCCCGCCCCGGCAGCAGATGCCACAGCCTCGGCCCCAGCAGAGATGCCTGCCAAACTTCACGATCATTTCTCCCGGACGGAGCCTACGGTTCTTAGCCCATGGCAGGCCGAACAATTCGAAGCGATCCGCATGGGACGAAATCGTCGGAAAAGATGAAAAATGGACTGAATATCGAATGTCGATTAACGAATAATGAACTTCGAAGGAAGAAGAAGTACGATGGGATTGGGCTTGCCGCCCTTCGACATTCGTTAATCGGTGTTCGGTGTTCGATATTCAAAAGAACTATTAAGTCTGGACTGATCCTATGGAAGCTTCTCATGAGCTTAGAAAATAAGCACATGCACCGCGTCGGCCTAGCAGCTCTCGCGCTGCTAATCGCCTCAGCAGTGCAGTCAACCAATGCCCAGGACTCCGCCATCCGCTACGGCCGGGGCGTGCCGTCCGCGGTGCGTCTCATCAACAAGCGTGGCTTGGCCTACCTCGCCACTACCCAACAGGAAGACGGCGCCTGGCCGGGCCAGAGCAACAGCGGTTCGGCGATCACCGGAATCTGTGTCATGGCCTTCATGGCCAGTGGCGAGGACCCCGACTTCGGCCCCTACGCCAAAAACCTTCGCATGGCCCTGCGCCGGATCATCCTCGATCAGAATGCGCAGACCGGCCACATCACGGGTGGCGGTCACGGTTCCATGTATCACCACGGCTTGGCCATGCTGGCCCTGTCCGAGGCCTATGGCGTGGTGAATGAACGCCTGCTCTGGCAGGGCAGTGAGGTGTCAATTGAGGACAGACGCACCATCGGCCAGGCCCTGGAGCTGGCTGTGCGCTGTGCGTTGACCGCACAAAAGAAGAATTCCTTCGGCGCCTGGCGCTACTCGCCGGAGTCGCAGGACGCGGACACGACCGTGTCAGGCACGGTTTTGATGGGCCTGCTCGGTGCGCGCAATGCCGGTATCGAGATACCCAATGAAGCCATTGAAAAGGCCCTGAGCTTTTTCAAGCTCAACACCATGCGCGACGGCAATGTGTCCTATCAGCCCGCCCGGAGTCATGGCGACGGCATGTGCCGGGCGTCCATCGCCACGTTGGTGTATGCAGTCGGAAAACGGAAGGACCTGCCGGAGTACAAGGCCGCTGCGGCATTCATCAAGAGGCGCATTGATCAGGATGTCAACCAACACCCATTCTACACCCGGTACTACATGGCCCAGGCCCTGTTCCATAGCGACCTCGAGGCCTGGAAGGCCTGGAATCGCCGGATCGTTGAGAAGCTTCAAAAAATGCAGCGTGAAGACGGCAGCTTTTCAAGCAGCCACGGAGAGGCCTATGGAACGGGAATGTCCGTGCTGGCTCTGGCGCTGAACTACCGCCTGTTGCCCGTTTATGAGAGGTAGCGATGAGTAAAGTAGCAGGCACGCTCCGCCGTGCCGTCCGCCCTGCACCAGTCGTGGTTACGGCACACGGAGTGTGCCTACTACTCGCACTGTCCCTCGCACCGCTGCAGGCTCAGGAAGCCAAGGCGTTATTGCGCTGGAAGAATGGCGACGTCCTGGCCGGCAAGCTGCTGCAAAGCAAATCCGGACAGATCCACTGGTCATCGCCCCATTTTTCAGATGACTTGGTTGTTGATGCCAACGTTTTGCATTCGATCACTTTTCCCGAGCAATCTGTGCACCCCACGGAGGCCTTTCGAGTCGGCACGGTATCGGGCGACGTGTTCACGGCGGATCTTGTGGGTTCCAGTGACGACGCCTTCCTTTTTTCCAGCAAGCGTCATGGCCGGTTCCAGGTAAAACGGAATGCCGTCTATTCGTTGAGTCGGGCAGCCAATCCAAATCTTGCCTTTGATGGATCCCAGTTCAGGGAATGGGAACGCTCAAATGATGGCCCGATCAGGGATTTCACCTACAAGGTCTACAAGGGAGACTGGGAGTGGGGCGCGGCCTTTCCTGACCTGACAAAGCTTACTCCCACTGATGAAGGACGACTCGCGGCCGGTTACCTCGATCTTGGTCTATCGAGATTCCGAGAAAGATTTGCGATGTCCTTCGCGGGAGACATCGTGATCCCCACGGCCGGTAAGTACCGATTCGACGGTACTATGGACGACCGAGTACATTTATGGATCGACGGGAAAAAGATCGGCAACGATGCTGTGATTGCGCACAGACACAAATCTATTGTGGAGCTGGCCGAAGGTTCCCATTCACTGCGACTGGATTATATCGACTTCGGCGGAGAAGCTCGATTGAGCTTCTGGATGGTCAACCCGAATGGAGAGTCCAAATCCCTCGCAGCAGCCAACCGGGCGTCCGGTTGGTGGCGGGGCATCGGGGGTCACCCCCAAACCGATCGCAAGAAGGCCAGCATCTTCGGCGAGGTCGAGCTGCCGAAATACTTTGAGATCGATCTGGAGATTGCATCTTCAACCGCTCCCCAGTTTGTGTTGGCGATTGGAAAGGACCGACTGAGCGCCGAATCGAACCAGTCGTTGCGCGTGGAGACCTGGGGCGATGAACTGGTGGTCGTACAAGACAAAATCTTTGAGCCGGTGATGACGATCGCAAAGGCAATGCGCGAGGTGCGATTGCGACTCGCGTTTGACAGCGACACCGGCGCGCTGCAGGTTTTCGACGCGAGCGGGAATTCACTTGTCAATGTCAAAGGCGTTCGGGCGACGACGGGAAAATCAGGAATCTACGTTCGCAACCGAGGCGAAGATCTGACCGTTCGGCGGCTGAGTGTTTATCGCCAGTCAAACGCCGGTGTCAGGCAGAAATCTGATTCCACCAAGTCGCGAGTCCATATGATTGATGGGCAAGTCGTTTACGGCCGCCTGTTTGTTACAGAAAGCGGCGCGTACGTTATTGATCAGGATGAAACGCGACGCGAGGTTGCCTTAAGCAAGGTCGATCGCATCGCCAGGCCCGGCGTAAAACTGGCTGCCACTGCAAACGTGACTGAACTCACCTATGCCGACGGAACGATCGTGCGCGGTCGGGTGGAACAGGCGAACTCGGATGAGGTGATGTTGCGAACGGCTTTTTCGGATACGCCAGTGACCTGTGCGCTTGCGGGAGCATCGTCGCTTCGATTCGGCCCGTCTGCGCCTGAGTCCGAACCGCCAAGTGGCGATATGGACCAGCTCTTTACGGCATCAGGTCGCCTGCGCGGGCGACTTACGTTCGATTTGGCAGGATCACCCCTAAGCTGGAGGCCGGAAGGTGCCGCAAAGCCCCTGCGACTCGCCAACACTGGCGCAGCCCGCGTCGAACGCAACAGCCAATCGGTCACACAGGGGCCCTCTTTTGATACGGACAAATTTCCCTATGTGCTGCACTTGAAGAACGGGGAAGTCATTCCCTGCCAGGTCTCATCCTACGATAAAACCACCCTCGGCTTTCAATCGCCCTTTATCAAACAACGGAAGATGGACTCGGCGCACGTCAAGGCGATCGAATTCACGCCGTCAAAGAATCGGGACCCAGAGGACGAATCGTCCAGCGAGATAGACGACTGGCTAAAGGAAATCCTGGGTCCGGAACAAAAGACCTCCCTTGGCATCGATCCCGTTAAGCTGGATCGGGCGTTGACCGTTCCGCGTTTCAGGCGCGACAACCCGCCCAGCCACATCCTGGTGGCAAAGAACGGAGATATGAAGCGGGGGAGTTTGCTGGGCATCAGCGGGCAGACGATTCAGTTCGAATCGAAGCTGCGCAAGCTGATCGTTCCAGTTGCCCGCATGGCGCGCGTCGTCAATGTCAGCAAGCAGGAAGAAGAGCTGGACGAATCGTCAGAAAAAACAACTGATCTAACCGGCAAAGTCCGAGCCACCTTGGCGGATGGTTCGGTCCTGATATTTGCAGCGACTGAGTCCAGAGATGGCAAGCTGGTCGGCCGTTCATCAATCTACGGAGAGATGGCCATTCCCATCGAGAGCATTCAGGATCTGAACATTGGGAATTTTGAAAAGGAGAAGTTCAAGTCCCTGTTCGAAGAATGGGTAGTTCACCCAGCCAGGGAACCGGAATTCGGCAAACCCTCGCCTCCAGCAGATAAACCACCGAATTCAGAGGGACCGGCAGCCTCATCACCTGTCGCTGTCCCCCCCATGCGTGATCAAGCCTTGGATGTCGACCGCAGCGTTGCCGTCGACACACCCGCCGAGCGAAGCCGTCCCTCAATCTCTATGACAGACCGGAAGGCACCGGATCTTGGCAAAGTCCACATCGACGCCAGAGACAGAAGCCTCCGGTTCCCGATCTCGATCAATCAGCGCAGCGGGCCCGTTGAATACGCGCTGGTCACCGACCAAGGAAAAACGCACGAGAGTGTATTCCGAACCGATACTGAACCCACGCACATCCACCTGGGCCTCTTGTTGTTGGGCGCTACGCCATCGTATGCTCGGGAGTTGCCGACCGATCCCTCCCGGAAGCTGCCGGGCGAACCCGTGCATATCGAAATCGCCTGGACCGAGGGCGTGGTCGAACGCATCAAGCCCTTGGGAGCTTTCATTGTCACGACGAACAATGCAGCGACACTGGCACCCGGGCCTTGGGTGTACAACGGATCGGTGCTGACCGGCAATGGCATCGCAGCACAAATGGCAGGATCGATTGTCTCGCTTTGGCTCGACCCCGGCGCCCTGATCAACAACCCGCGTCCGGGGCGGGAGAACGACGAACTGCATCACGCCAATCCCCCCGCGTTTCCGGCGGATCCTACGCGACTTCAGATGGTTGTGCGTTTGGCAAAGGACAGACAACTCACCGCCGGGAGTGACTAGTGGCGAATGATGTCAAATCCGAATATCGAAATACGAAACACGAAACAAACCCAAAATCACAATATGCGAATGACAAAAACGGGGAAGCCGACGTTTAGGATTTCAGTCATTCCTATTTCGTGCTTGTTTCGAGTTTCGATAATCGGATTTCGTTTTTAAAACGACTACATTGGACGAAGCCTTCGACACTGACCACGCCCAGACGTCGTGGTTTTGCGAATGTGACAAAACAGATACCCATACACTCAAGTTGAATAAAAAGGCAGCCAAAATGAATAGGCCAGGTTTTACATACTTCGTCAATAGAGGAGGACATCATGGTTCACCCCAACAGTTCTAGTAACCGGGCCAGACGTCGGAGCGCGACCTTCTTCGTCGCCCTGGTATCGGCATCTTGTGCACTCGCAGCCCAGACAACCTTGCCGGCTTCGTCGACCATCCGCCTCCGGCTGCCCCCGGACGGGCCGATTCGCGACATCTCTTTTGCGAATGAGGTCGAGCACGCCATCGATCGTGGTTTGGCCTTTCTTTTGTCCAGCCAAAGTGAGGCGGGTTGGTGGTCCACGGCCGACCACCCCGCATTGACCGGCCTGGCATTGTCTGCGTTTCTTGGACATCCCCAGGATCGGTACCGCACCATCCCCTCCCCTGCCCTCAAGAAGGCGTTCCAGTTCATCATCGACAGCGCCAAACCCGACGGCCGGATCTATCGCACCTCACTGACAAACTACAATACCGCCATTTCCGCGACGGCCCTGGCGCTGGCCGAGAATCCGGCCTACACGCCCGTCATCCGGCGTGCACGGCGGTGGCTGGCTCGGTCGCAAGTCGATCTGGGCAGACAGGATGAACTTGACTCGCCCTTCGATGGCGGCGTTGGCTATAACGACAAGTACGAACACTCCGATCTGAGCAACACCCTCATGGCCCTGGAAGCCCTGTACTACACCCGATCGACGGACCTGGAGGGCTCCGATGAACTCGACTGGGAAGCGGCCATCCATTTCATCCAACACTGTCAGAACCTCCCCAGCCACAACACTGAATCCTGGGTTTCGAGGGCGTCGCAAGACAAGGGCGGATTCGTGTATTTCCCCGGCGAAAGCAAGGCCGGCAACACAACCGACCCTGTCACCGGCCGGGTCGCCCTGCGGAGCTACGGCTCCATCAGCTACGCAGGACTACTGAGCTACGTCTACGCCGACCTGGACCTGGACGATCCGCGCGTGACTGCCGTCCTTGCGTGGTTAGGGGAGAACTATACGTTAGAGGAAAATCCGGCCATGGGGCTTCAGGGCTATTACTACTACCTGCATCTCATGTCCAAGGCCCTGGCCACGCTGGGGCTGGATCAACTGAAGTTGAAGGACGGCAGCTCAATCGACTGGCGCCGTGCCTTAGCCATACGACTCATCAACCTCCAACAGGCCGATGGTTCCTGGGTCAACGCCAACGGCCGCTGGTGGGAAAGTGATCCCATCCTCGTGACCGCCTACGCTGTCATGGCCCTCGAGTTCCTCTATCCTGGGCTTTAGGAGCATTTGGGAAGGAAGAAAACCGATTCGGAACAACGGTTGATTGGGTTCACCTGCAACATTCTTCGTTAATCGATGTTCGGTGTTCGACATGCAAGAAGATTGGGAATATCGAATATCGATCAACGAATAATGATGAAAAGGTCCATGAAAGAGAAGTGCAAGTGCTCTACGACTACACCAACTTTCACGGCAGGTTGGGGAGCAAGGGTTCGGTAAACTATCTCTATGCCGACGGCCATGTCGGCGATCGGGCCGCAGAATAGGAGCGTCGAAGATGTCGAAAAAGAACGTCACACTGGTTTCGTCTATAGCAGCAGTCATTATTCTCATTTCAGTGGTTTCTGCGATCACCCTTCGCGGTGACAAAGGGCCGGATTTTACCGGGAAGAGCCCGGAGGAGATCAAGGCGTACTTCAACACCGAGGCATTTGCGCGTTTGAGTGAAAAGGATCAGCGTGCCGTCAAGAAGAGAGCCTTTGGCTCCTTCAAAGGGCAGGAGCAGCAGAAGTTTGTCGACCAGGCCAAGACCTACGCCAAGTTGCCACCCAAACAGAAAATCAGATTCCTGGATGAGATGATCGGTAAATATGTACGCGGCGCCGAACAAAAGCGAAAGAACTCGGGTGTCGCGTCACGGTCGGGGTCCGGAGCCAAGGGCGGCAGCGTCAAAAAGACCAAAGCCCGTGGTAGTGGGAAGCCGTCCGCATCGGAAGGCTATCGTGCTGCGACCGAAAAGATGGATCCCTTAAGCCGTGCCCACGTCCTCGAACTCAAGGAGGCCATTACCGCACGCATGGATGAACGGGGCGTTCAGTGGGGGAAGTAGAACTGACAACAGCAACCGAGAGTCAGATTTTGAAGAATACCTCGGAGATAAAAAGTGACACTATCAATCAATCCCAACAAAATAAACTCTCTTGCCTTGCGGGTATGGATTCTGTTCTCCACGATGCTCCCGCTTTCTCCGGGGATGGCCTTCGCCCAGGAGACTGCTCTACAGGCATCCGATGCCAAGAATGTCCAAGTTGATGCGGGTCACTGGAATCAGTTCAGAGGCCCCAGTGGGGACGGCAAGGCCAGGGGAGCCGATCTCCCGCTTGAATTCAGTGAAACGAAAAACATCCGTTGGAAAACGGCGATTCACGGTAAGGGGTGGTCCTCGCCGGTGGTTTGGGGGAGGCAGATTTGGCTGACAAGCGGCCGCGAGGACGGATCCGAGCTCTTCGCCCTCTGTGTGGACCTGGATAGCGGGAAGATCATTCACGATCTCAAGGTATTTGACGTGGCTCGGCCTCAGTCGGAGTGGTCGGACCTGAACAGTCACGCAACGCCCACTCCGGTGGTTGAGGAGGGGCGCGTCTACGTTCACTTTGGCACCTACGGCACGGCCTGCTTGGACACGAAAACGGGCCGAACGCTTTGGGAACGTCGCGATCTAAACTGCGATCATCGCGTGCGCCCTGCCTCGTCGCCGATCATTGAGGGAGATTCCATCTTTCTCCATTTCGATGGGGTCGATGCCCAGTTTGTCGTCGCCCTCGACAAGAGAAATGGCAAGACTCAGTGGCTAACAAATCGGGATGTCCAGTCGGATCTCGCCGAAACGCTCCGGGCACAGGGTGTCACTGACGTGGAGAAGACCCTCAAAGCAAAGCCGAATGACAACCGCAAGGCCTACGCGACCCCAACCGTCATCGCGTATCAGGGGCGGCGTCAGCTCATTAGCCCCGGGGCCGAAGTCACCTTCTCCTATGATCCAGCCAACGGCGAGGAACTCTGGCGTGTTCGTCATCCTGGTTGGGGCTGGAACGTAGCGTGCCGTCCCGTTTTCGAGAATGGCTTGGTGTATCTGACCACGGGTGTATCCAGGCATTTACTGGCCGTGCGCCCCTCGGGCAGCGGCGACATCACGGAGACGCACATCGCCTGGAGTACGAAACGGAGCACCCCTTCCATCCCGTCGCCCCTCATCGTCGATGATCTGTTGTTTATGGTCAGTAACGAAGGGTTTGCATCCTGTTTGGAAGCAGAGACTGGAAAAGTGCTTTGGAAAGAACGACTCCGTAGCGGTGGCGAACACTGGGCCTGCCCGGTATTCGCTGACGGCAAGCTCTACTTCTGTGGCAAGAGAGGCGTCGTGTCAGTCGTCCGTGCGGCCAGAGAATTTCAATTGCTCGGCGAGAACCGATTAGAGGCCAGCTTCATCGCCTCCCCCGCCATCGTGGAGGACAATCTCATTCTGCGATCCCTCACCCATCTCTACTGCGTCGCCGAGGGCTACCAGAGAAGTCCGGAGCAGGTGGCGGCGGACAGACACAACCCCACGCCGCAGGAAGCAAAGGCAAAGCCCGTTGTAGCCGGGAAAGGTGATGGAGACCCCTTCTCCTTCTTCACAGGCCAGGTCGACTAATGCGGCCTGGTTACAAGAGTGTGCACATGGGTAACAGTCCGTTTGATCTGTTTTCGTGCTCGTGCTCAGCGAAGCGGTACTCGTAATCGTAATCGAGAACGCCGAGAAGCCGATTACGAGTACGAATGCGATTCCTACGTCGAGTCGTGTAACCCAGAATTGAACCAGTCGACTAATGCCGTTCGACTCTGGCGGCGACATAGATGCCGACAAGAATCAGTGCGGCACCGGCGACCTGTACGGCCGTGAGCGTCTCATTGAATAGGACGTGAGCCAGCAGCGTCGAGCAGACCGGTTCAGCCAACAAGGCAACAGCGATCATCGAAGCGCTGAAGAAACGCAGCGCCCAGTTGTAAGTGGTGTGGCCGAGTATCTGGCTGACCAGCGCCAAGCCGATAAGGTACAACCAGATCGACGTTGAAAACCCGACGACCTGCTGCCCCGTGCCGATTGCCGCCAAGGACAGATACCCCGCGGCGGACCCATAACAGACCGTCACATAAACGCCCAGCGAATGTCGGCAGCGGAAGTTTCGGCCGATGAGCAAGTAGACAGCCAAGCCCACCGCGCCGATCGTCGCCAACACACCGCCGAGCAGATCGTTGGATGAATCCCCATCGCCTTCAAGCCCCCAGCCGATCGCCACCGCGCCAATGACCGATATCCCTATGCCAAGGAGTGTCGCTGGCGCCAACCGCTCGCGAGTCATGAACGGGGTAAGCAGCCCGACCCATAGCGGCGCGGTGTTGACCATCACGACGCTGATGGCCACGGACGTCAACTCCAGCGAATACACCCACGTGGCGAAGTGAACCGCAAGAAACAACCCGGAAGTCGCCGCCAATGCCAGATCCCGATACGTCAGTGCCCGCAACTCGGGGCGATGTTTGATCAATGTGGGGATCAGCACCGCGACAAACGCGATGCCCATACGGTACGCGGCGATGGTCAACGAGGCCGCTTCCTGCTGGGCGTATCGGACAAGGATCGCCCCGGTCGACACAGCCAGCGCTCCCACGGTCAACGCGATGTAGGCGTGAAGCCCAGGTTTTCCATGATCGTCGGCCGTGGTAGATTTACAGCTATGCAATCGTTTCGGGCGCTGTGCCATTGTTGACCCCATCGAAGCAGGAGATAGTTTCCAAATCATTCCGTATCACGGACTATTCATTCTTCCTAATAAGCTGATCGCTGAAAGCTTTTCAATTCCTTTTCCCGTACGGTGCAACGATTACTCTCCCATAACTCCTTGTGTGTAAAGGGCGTGGGGCCCTAGCGGACGAAAAGGATTGCCTGCCGGATGACATCTCGTAGCGTGCCCGCACGATGAAAGAGAGATTTTACCTCCGCTCATCACCTCTCTGGCCTACTGCATCGACAAAGATCTCAACAAACCGATTGATATCCTTACATGGATCAGCATCGGGGACAACAAGCTAGCCAATGTGGAGCCATGTATGAAGGTTTCAAAGAGCCACCTTGCGGTAATCTTCGGTCTTTCCGTTGGTCCCATGCGCGGTTGACAAGGACAAGGAGAACCTTCCAACCCAAAACGACGAAAAAGCAAAGGAATAGGATAGAAGATGACAAAATGGTGCAGCAAGGTCGAGATAAATTGCCAACTACAGCCGGTCGCCAGAATTGCTCGGGAGATTTAAGGCAATGTTGACCGACCGCAACGCGTTCGAATCAGACGAGGTGCGTGAGCTAGATGCCCGCGAAAAGGCCGAAGCCCATAGACTTGCCGAGGCCGGTGGTATGGCGACGAAGGGGGCCTGAAGGAGGGCCAACGCGCCATTTCCGGGACGAGTGCCATCGTGGTAGTACGCCCCCTGACATGCATCCAAGTTTTCAAACTTCAATGCGGCATCTGCACCGCCTGCGGGCGGATGTTTTAAATCGCTAAATCACAGACCCGATCTTGCCTATTAACTAGCAGACTTTGGCAACTGTTAAGGCGCGACCCTCTGGCTGGCAGTCAGCCCTGGCGCGACCAATCAGCACTACGATCCTTCGGCAGTCAGTACATTCCTGCAGGTAGCAGACTACTACCTAGTCGCCCAGTCGCATGCGAGGAAACATATCGTGGTTACGCATGAGGTGCCGTCGGGCTCAAGCCGAAAAATAAAGATCCCCGATATCTGTATCGGCATCGAAATCAAGTGCATGACCCCCTACGAAATGCCGCGCCGTGAAAGTGCACGTTTTGTCCTGGGGAAATAGCGCATGGCCGACAATGAAAAGTGCAAAGAACTAGACCCCTTTGAGTCCCCCCTTTGAGTCCCAGTGATACAAGTACATCTTTTACCAAGGCGTATGGGATCACGATGGCTTCTACGACCTGCAAACAGATCCCCATGAACGACACAACCTAATCAATGTCCCTGCTTACCTGGACAGCATCTCAGCGTTAAAGAAACAACTCTTTGACGAACTCGAAGACAGTGGGGGATTGAACATTCCGGTGCGTCGCCCCCAAGGCGATCGCCTTGATCAACGAAAGAACAAACGATAACGTGCCATTTGTTTGGGCCCGTAGGGTGCAATGATGTGCGTCACGGGGTACAACAACCCTAAGGCCGAAGTGGTAGCCCCAGGGCTGTTTTCCCATTGACCTGCCTTGCTTCTGGGGGGTATAATCAGTCCCATGGTTGATACATTAAATCGCCTATCAGGCAGCCGCCGGTCGTTTCTCAAGTCAACCGTGGTTGCCGCGAGTGCGTCCGCGTTCGGTGTGCCGACCCTCCTGCGTGCTCGCAACTTGAACGAGAAGCTCAATCTCGCCATCATTGGTACCGGCGGACGTGGCGGCGCGAACTTGCGTTCGGTCGAATCGGAGAACATCGTCGCCCTGTGTGATGTGAATGAAAACAATCTCAACCTCGCCACGTCGCGTCACCCCAGCGCCAGGCACACGACGGACTTTCGTAAGTTGTACGATCATGCCGGAGAATTCGATGCCGTAGTGATCAGTACCTGCGAACACACGCATGCCTTCGCCACGCTGCCGGCGCTGCAATTGGGCAAGCATGTTTATTGCGAAAAGCCTCTGACTCACAGTATTTGGGAAGCCCGCAAGATTCGTGAAGCTGCCGCCGCAGCGAACGTGGCGACACAACAAGGAACGCAGATTCATGCCGGCGATAACTATCGACGTGTCGTGGAACTCATTCGAGGCGGCGCGATTGGGTCCGTCTCGGAGGCGCATGTGTGGGTCAATCGCGCGTGGGGTCGGCAATCGGCCGAGGACGCCACGGCCAACCACGATATTGTTTCGGTGCGTGAACGCCCAGAGGAGAAACATGCCATCCCGAGTGGTTTGAATTGGGATCTCTGGTTAGGTCCGGCACCCAAACGCCCTTTCAACAACGTCTACGTTCCGGGCCCCAAATGGTACCGCTGGTGGGATTTCGGGAATGGCACCATGTCGGATCTCGGCAGCCACTGGATCGATCTTCCGTTCTGGGCTTTAGATTTGGACCACCCGCAGACCATCCACGCCAAAGGCCCAGCCGCCCACGCCGAGATCGCTCCCGCTTCAATGGAAGTCACCTATGAATACGGCGCCCGTGGCGATCGAGCGCCGGTCGAACTGACTTGGTATCAAGGCTCGCACAAGCCGCAGATTTGGCGAGATGGCGGGATTCCAAAATGGAAGAGCGGCATCTTGTTTGTCGGCGATAGAGGCATGTTGTTGTCTGACTATGGAAAACACGCCCTACTGCCCGAAGACGAGTTCGTGGATTTCAAACGGCCGGAGCCGACGATCGCCAAGTCGCTGGGGCACCACGCCGAGTGGATTCATGCCTGCAAAACGGGCGCTGCGACCACGTGCAATTTCGAATACGCCGGCTGGTTGACCGAAGCGAACCATTTGGGAAATGTCGCCTACCGCGTCGGAAAGAAACTCACATGGGACCACAGGCAACTTCGCGCGACAAACGCGCCGGAGGCGGACGCGTTGATTCATCGCGAATACCGGAAGGGTTGGAAACTCACGTAGCGCGGCCCGCCAACGTCGCCACAGGCGACCACTGCAAATAACTGTTCATCGAAGGAGTACAACATGTTGCGGCACACCTACATGACCCTAATCGCCTTGACGATCCTTTATGTATTTGTCGGGACCGCGGAAAGCCAGGAGGTCAATAATACCCTCACGCCCGAGGAAAAAGCGGCCGGCTGGCAACTCCTGTTCAACGGCGAGGACCTGAAGGGCTGGCATAACTTCAAAAGCCAGAAGGTCCGTGCCGGCTGGCAGGTACGGAATGGCACCCTCGCTTGCGTAGATCCTCATAATGCCGGTGACCTGTGCACAGACGGTCAATATGACTGGTTCGAACTGAATATCGAATACAACATCTCCTCCGGCGGCAACAGCGGCATCATGTATCATGTCACGGATCAGGGCCGGAGAGCCTGGCAAACAGGACCGGAATTTCAGTTGGAAGACAATGAAAAGGCCGCTGACAAGGTGCGTTGTGGCTGGCTCTATGGCCTGTACCAACCGCCTGTAGACCCCAGCACCGGCAAAACCCTGGACGCCACCAAGCCGGTCGGTCAGTGGAATCATATCCGTTTGATCATCACCCCGGAAAAATGTGCCCACATTATCAATGGCGTGACTTACTTCGAATATGTCCTGGGCAGCGAAGACTTCAACAATCGCGTCAAAAACAGCAAGTTCGGTCGTATGCCGCTGTTCGCCAAATTCGATAAAGGGTACCTAACACTCCAGGGGGACCACGGTCAGGTTTCTTTCCGTAACATAAAAATTCGCCCGATTCCCGTCGACAAGTAGCCAATACAAGACCGAACAGGCAGGGCTTCTCGACGGTTTTGACACTCAGAGAAGTATTGAATCCGATGGCGAAAAACCAAGGGTGCAGAACCTCTTCCGCACCGACACAATTGGATTCATCGGTCCTTGCAGCGGCTCATGGGCTGGCTCACATGCCCGCAAGCAGGGCTACCTCTTCTGAGGACAGTGCTCGACCGTAAATATAAACAGCGTCGATCAACCCCTGATAAAAGCGGGCCGTTTCGTCGATGTTACCGATCGTGACAGGTGCGGTATTCGCCGTTCCGGGCAGAACAATACCTGCCCCGCCTCCACCGGATGGCACGCCATTGATATAATAGGCATGACTGCCTGCCACGACCATGGCCGCCACGTGGCTCCATTCGTTCAGTGGGATCCTACCCGTACTGGCGGTGCCAACACCGGCCGTACTGAAGTGAAGATTGCCATCCCTTACCGTATATAGGCTATAGGTTCGCGGATTTCCCTTGGCCATGATCCCTCCCCAGCCCTGACCTCGCAAGCTGTATCGCTCCGGGTTAATCCAGAGGGCGACGGTTACTTCATTATTGACGGTCAGACCCTCGTGATGCGGGATCTCTACATAGTCGTCGATCCCATCAAACTGCAGGGCCATGTCTACCTGCCCGGGAACCCATGCCGGCTCCCCTACAAACGTGGCGTTGTGACCATTGCCGGACGCATCATCGGCCTGGACGCCGGTACCTTCGTCAAAGGGGTAGTGGGCTAATAGGTTGGCTGCCATCAATTCGTCGATTCCAGGGGACAGCCGGATGTCGTCGATGTAGAGTATTCCAGCTCCACTGCCTTCGACACCAATGGAGAATTCTCTAACACTGGTGAGGTTGCCACCCACCGTGGACAGGTCTATGCTCCAGACGTGCCAGGCGACATTGCCAAGATGGGCCGCCTCACCGTCATAGAGCACCTTGGTACTGCCGATCTTGCAGTACAACTGTCCGCTCAGGCCTTCGCTGCCGCCGAACCAGATAAAAAGCGTTTCAAGACCACCGGCTGTCCAATCCTGTGCCGAGCCAAACTGACGCACGACTTCAGAGAAACTCGGTGAACTTATCTTGCCGTCGATATCAGCAAAACCGCCATCGTTGTCAATGAAGATGGGCATGGACTGTTTACCACGGTTAACGTTGGAGGTTTCCACAAACGGAGATTTGATGTGTCCGGTGGTCGAACCACCCAGGGATGCATCACCGGCATACCCGTCCATCCAGGTCAGATAGATTTCTTCGTTCACCTCGCCAGAATAGGATTCAAAATCATCCACCACTGAAAACACGGGGGTCGTAAAGGTCCATACATCCCCGGCATGGGCAGCGGGCACGGCCATTTCGTTTACTTCAGTCACGGACCAGGTGTAGGTCATCATGTAATCAAGCCCGTCAGCGATGGTTGTGGCGTTGCGGGTCGTATCGATGAGGGCCATGTTCTCGGCATCGCTTCCGAGGTAGACTTCATGAGACACAGCCTCTCTCCCCGAGCGCCAACTTAACGGAATATCTACACTCACAGTCGTCGCTCCGTCTGCGGGGTGGGGCTCGCGTGGCAAAACGGGAATGGACATAAAGCGTACTTCAGACAGGCCGCTCTGCCCGGTAAAGCCATGGGCGCTGACCACCGAGAGCCTCACCCGCTTGGCCATGATCCCACCCATGTCAATGGTAGCATTGACCGTGTTCGTGGGCAGGCCCGAGGCCCGGGGTACGTCTATTACACCGCCCAAGGGGGTCCAGGTCTCACCGTCGATTGAGTGTTCGATGGTCATCTCCTTGACACCGAAGCCAATAAAGGCCTCGACGGCCTGGTTGGAGTTCCACACCAGCATTTCGTGGAGCTTGTAGGCCCTATCAAACTCGTACTGAATCCAGCTCCCATGGGTGAGGGTGAGCCACATGTTCGTGGCCACGGAAGAATGCTGATCCAGTTCGTCTAACCCGGAGCCGTCAATGGTTTTCTCCGGACCCATGCCGGGATTAGCACCGGAGGCCGTGGCGGTGATGGCCTCAATGGGAATCGCAAGAGGCTCCACCGTGAAGCTCCAGATATCGCCCGTGAAAACCGTGTCGTCGGGGGCAGCATTGACCTCGTCTACACGCCAATAATAGGTCTGCCCAAAACCCAACGTTTCGCCCATAGCATAGCGGCTAAGGAGTTGACGGCCCCGGTAAACGCCAGCCGGATCAACGGTTGCAGTAGCACTATTGACATCGTCGAAAGAGCTTCCAAAGTACACATCATGTTGATCGGCAAAACCTCCCGGCTGCCAACCGAGACCCGTGTCCCATGGCACATCTGTTGCTTCATCTTCCGGGCTGGGATCAAAAGCAGTCTCAAATCCACCCACCAAACTTTGGATCTCTTTCTGTTTCAGGGCTCTGCTGTAAATCTTGATTTCGTCCAGCAGCCCCTCGAAATAGCCATAGACCATCCCGCCCAGTCGAATGGGTGCATTGACTGTCCCCTGGGAGACGCCAGTCCCGTATTCACCGCCCGACCGTTGAGGTAGATAGTCGGCTGCTTATTGTCATAGACAATCATGATGTGATTCCAGTCGTCGCCTATTTCGGCTGCGTACCCGGCAATGACGGGCATATAGCCGCTGCCGTGTTCGTAGACTGAAATACCGTTCGTTCCGAGAGACAATCCGGCTCCACCGTTTGTTTCGCCTCCATGCTGGGGATCGAACACGTATCTTTGACCACTGACTCCCCCAACACCAGAGATGGATTCCGGATCCACTTCGTGCGTCACCGGCGTCATCATCCACCCTCCGAAGCTAAAGGTATCCGATGGTCTGTTCCTACTCCCGACAGTGACGACGTCGTCGGTGCCGTCAAAGCCGAGAGCATACCCTTCCATTCCGGGTTGCAGGTACAACGTGCCATTGTATGTGCCGTTGTTCTGATTATCGCTGCTGTCGTACAATGTCCCGCTTGCTTCCTCGAATTTCCACCAGCCCACAAGCTCGGGATCGGCGGTATGACCCACGCTCGTCAGAAGCAGCCCCAGCCCAATAACAAAAGGAACAAAGGAAGCAACATTTCCACCCATGACACTCCTCCTTCAAAAAAGTCGACATCAAATGCCGACAAGCGTGCCTACAACCATTTGTTATACGCACCGTTTCTAGCCTTATTTGGGCCCAATAAGCCATTCTTCCGCCGCGTAGACTCTGGGAATCATGCATCGGCACCTCTGCCTGTCCTACGCAAAAACTCGAACCTGTTTAGTTTCAGTGGCTTAGGTAAACTCTCTGAATATCGATTTTGGCTTAATATTACGGGAATATCCAGGAGCAAACAACATTGAAATAAATTGGACATTTTGGGGTTCAAGTGTGCCGTAGATTTGGTCGCGCCGATTGAGCCAAGCCGGAGGTGTAGTGGGCTACAGTGAGGATTTGGCGATTGAGAAGCGGCCAAAGATGCGGTGCAATTGGGCATCCAAAAGTCCAAGTTATTTATTGCCGGTTCCTTACTTCGACCAGGGAATATCTGCCTTAGTGTAATTCTGGCGTATCCACTCGCGATGCCACTTCAGATTCCACAAATTATGTAGGCGTACTTTTCGAACCGAGCCGTCCAGGAAACAGGTGTTGATCGTTCCATTGTGTCGGTCGATGCAAAACCGCCAGATTTGACGACCCCCTGCATCGACCGGGATATCGGAAAACAAAACCAAGGGCTTCGGTGGAATGACGTCTGCCTGCCGCGGCAGAGCATGGGCAAAGGCACTATCGGCGAAGACAGGCACATTCTGTGCACCTTTCACGAAGAATCTCTCCCAAAACCGATCATCTCCCGGATTGAACCTCTGCTCGACCCATCGATTATGTCCATAGCTGCCCCAGTATCCCCTTTGTCTGCCGCCCCACTCGGTTTGCTCGTCTGGGCGGCCCCACATGGTATCGACACTGCCGCGCGCCTCGGTGCCGTCCGTGTCTTGACAGGGCCGCGTCGCCGCCGGACAGAGTCGAATCTTGTCCACATCCAGGTAGTACTTACGTAACACCTCCATCCATTCTCCCTGTCCCCGCGGGATCGTCCACACTTTATCGTCGTGTTCGGTGGCATACATCATCGCCGAGCTGCCCCACTGGTGGAGGTTTGACTTGCAGGCGGCAGCCTGCGCCTGCTTTCTTGCGCGCTGTAGCGACGGCATCAATACCGCCATTAGAATAGCGATGATGGCGATGACGACCAAAAGCTCGATGAGTGTGAACGCTCTGCGTTCAGCGGGTAGAACCCGTCCCAAAACCTCTTTCGACTGCGAACGGCTGCAAAGTCCGTGGATCTGCGTTGTCGGCGAAAAAGGGTCTCGACGTGCTTCAGTATACCTCCGAGCCTTTTCCGCTGCACGGGCTCCTTCGGTGCCCATCTCTGAATTCATCCACGAACTTTTCGCTCGGTCGCGCCACAGAACAGGCTGTGGGATGGATACTGGTGACGAGAGAGTGATCAGTTGGAGATTCATAGGATGGATTCCTACTAGCTGTCCTAACTTTTGAGCCACGACGGTTATTCTACTTCAGCCAACTCGCGGGTCAAGCGAGTTTAGAGAAATGGAACAGCTCACGGCAATGTCCGACCAGCCCGTCGCACCGCCGGCCATAACGTGAAGTCATGCATCCCGCCGCAGCAACGGCTATTGAAGATGTAAAGGAACCTAGTCGGCCGCCAGTGGCAAAATGTCGCATTGGATTCGCCTTTGAATGGCGTAGAACAAACGCTCACTATTGTCATTGCGAAGGAGCCTTGGCGACTGCGGCAATCTCGTCGCTTAGGAAACGGCATGCGGGGTAACCTCTTTGCAGCCGTCGACCTGCTCCCGTGCCGGCCCTATAAGGTTGTATTGCGTTTCAGTAGCAGTAGAAGAGTACCGTGTCGTTTCCATCCTCCGTAGCAAGCTACTACGTAGGACGGGTCCACCCTCCGGTGCAAGCTGTTGCAGAGGGGGGCTTCCTCGCACTGACTGCGGTTTCATGTTGACGCCATTTCTTAAGACCTTGGGAAAGAGTATGGCCGGCAGCACATGGCTGCCGACTTTTTTCATTGCCTTTGGGTGCCACGACCTTGTGGCACATCCAGGCGTGGAGGTATCACGGTGTCTGAGGCATCGGGGTCCCAACTCGGATGTTGTCGAAGAACATCTTGCCTCTGCCGTTTGTACTGCCGATACCGAGGGTCATGCTCTGAATGCTGGATAGATTCACGGAGCCGAGCTGACTGAGGGGAATCGCCCATTCGGTCCATGAGGTGATGTGTGTGGCGGCCGGATCTGGATAGTCCACTCGAACGGTTTGGCCTGAGCTGTCCTCGATCACGACATAGAGCGGGGCTGGATCATTTACCGGCCTGTTGCGAATCACAGTCGGATCTCCGAGGAAGAATAGTGACAGGATTTGCGGATCGCCGCGGACCCAATCGAGGGGCGGATCGAACGTGCGGGTGGCCTCCGAGACCGGTGCCGTCCCATTGTCGTAGAGCAACGGTAGGGACTGTTTTCCCGCAAAGATCTGATCCGTTTCCGGCAAAAAGGTGCCGAGGCCGGTGGCATTGCCGACGATCGAGCCATTGAAGGGGTCATCGGCACCGCCGACCCAGTGGGCCGAGATCTCCAGGGATCGTTCGTCCCGGTAGGATTCCATGTCGTCGACTGAATTGAACGCCGGTGTCTTAAAGTGCCAGAGATTCCCGGCATGGACGGCTGGCGATTCCAGGTCATTGACCTCATTGACCTGCCAATAGTAGGTCCTGCCGTATTTCAGGTCTTGCCCTGACAAATCGACAAACGCGTCCGATGTCGTGGCAATCAAAGTACTTTCACCGAGGACCTCGTCCATGGCAGCGCTGAAATAGACCTGATGCGACACCGCTTCACGACCGGGACGCCAGCTGAGGATCGCGCCCAGCGATGCTTCGTTTGTTCCGTCGGCTGGCTGTGGGCTACGTGCAAAGACCGGCGTGTAGTGGAAACGAACCTCGCTCAGACTCGCTTGCGATGCCGCACCGTGAACACTGTTGATCGTCATCCGAACGAATTGGGCCGTGGCACCGCCAAAGTCAATGACATTGTTCGCAGCATACCCTTGGGCCCCGGGCGCCTGAGCCAATGGACCCACGCCGTCCAGCACAGTCCAATCCGACCCGTTCAAAGAGTGTTCTATGACCACGTCCTTAGCGCCGAATCCCAAAATGAATTCAATTACTTGATTCGCATTCCAGACCCATAGTTCATGCAGCTTGTAGGCCCGGTCGAATTCATATTGAATCGACGCCGGTATGCCGGCACTGAGCCACATGGCGGCCAAATCGGTGTTGTGAAGATCGAATTCGTTCAGGCCGGAGCCATCAATCGTCTTCTCCGGTCGTGAGAGCGGACTAAGGCTACCGGAGGCCGTGGCGGTGATATGGGTGACAGGATATGAGATGGGTTCGGTCGTAAAGCTCCAGACATCGCCCGTGAAGACCGTGAAGTCGGGCGGACCATTGACCTCGTCTACGCGCCAATAGTACGTCTTGCTGAAATCAAGCCGTCCTGGATCGTAGCGTTCGGCACTCAACGTAATACCGCCGATACCTGCAAGGACGTCGTCGACGTTCTCACTGAAGTATAGAATGTGCCCATCGACCGACGCCGCAGAATCTCCGGGCGTCCAGCTCAGGACCACGTCTCTGGGACTATCTGTCTCATCATCGGCGGGTTGCAGCGCATGGCTCTTTTTTAGCTCCGCGGCCCTCACATCTTCAACAATTAAGGTGCCGCTAAAGCCATGCACCGTATGCAGAATGACGAATCTCCCGGTCTTATCGGGTGTGAACTCAAAAGTCGTCACGGCCCGCGGTCTCACATTGCCCTGTTGAAACGGCAAGGGGGCCGATACCCAAGGTTCAATACTGACCCAATGTGGGCTATCAAGGCTAATGTTATGAATCGTGAGAGGTATACCTTTGACCACCCGAATACTCGGTGGAAAGATGAGCGTTTCAGCGTTGCTGTGAATCAGCGAGACGGCCTGCCGACCCCGTTCTAGGATCTTTTCATCGACCGCCATGGCATCTTCAACAATCATGATGTCGCCGGTAAAACCGTGGCCGATGTTCTGGATTTGATAGAGTCCAACATCTTGGGGCGTGAACTCGACCGTCATGATTTCACCTACACGCACAATGTCGGTCGAAACGATAAAAGGCCGAATGCGCAGACGATTGACGTGTTCACGAGAATTCGTCGTGATCAGAAGCCGCAAAGGCTGACCCGCAGGTGAGATAATAGGATCGGGGAAGTAATCCGAATAGAGCTGTTGAATGACCGATACGACATTCACGGACTCCTCCATCGGCGTTTCGTTAAGAAGAATCGTTACCGTGTTATCGCCGGTGTTCGCCACGGCAAGATCAGGTCGGCCATCGCCATTGAAATCTCCGGAGACGATGGCATGCGGCGCCACACCAGCAGGGAAAAACTGCGCTTCGGCGAAGCTGCCCCCGCCATCGTTCAAGAGGATGGCGATGCTATCATTGACGCCATCGGCCACGGCCAAGTCACTTTTCCCATCGCCGTCAAAATCTTCGATGACGACCGCGAATGAGCCGCCGCCCGCGGGATAGGAGGCGGTGGTAAAAATGCCATTCACATCCGCAAAGAGTAAGGTGACCGTCCCATCCAGCAAACAGGCGACCGCGATATCAGAAATGCCGTCCTGATTCAAGTCACCTACGGCGATGTTCTTGGGCGCCTTGCCAACTGGATTCTCCGATGCAAGAGCAAATCCACCCAATCCATCTCCGGCCAGCACCACCAGGGTATCGCCGAGATCGTTGCCAACCGCTAAGTCGATGAAGCCATCACCATCAAAATCGGCTGCCTCTATGGGAACGGGACCATCGCCGGTGTGAAAGTCGCCTGCTTTCACGAAACCGCCGTTGCCGTCACCCAACAATACAGTGACGTTGTCGTCATCACGATTGGTGACCGCAAGGTCGGCATGCCCGTCTTCATCGAAATCAGCAATCGCAATCCAGCGCGGACCCCCGCCCGTCGCAAAGAACGTGGGGCTGAGGAAGCCACCTGCACCATCGCCGATAAATACGCCGACCGTGTTGGCATCCCGATTAGCGGTGACGGCATCCGGCAAACCATCCTCATTGAAGTCGCCAGTGGCAATGGCATGCGGCGCCTTATGCACGTTTGCAATAGTATCCTGCGGTGTGAAGGTGCCGGAGCCATCTCCGAAAATAAGCGAAATCGTTGAGCCACGTATATTGGCAACGGCCAGATCACGATTGCCGTCACGGTCCAGGTCAATCAAGATGACGGAGCGTGGACCATTACCGGTCGGTACGGCCGTGGAGGAAAACTGCAACTTGGGTGTTTGGGCGTAAAGGGGTGCAATTGAAAGCACCAGCAGTACAAGTAGAGCGTCAGTTGAATGTTTCACCAGCATACCTCCTTCATGTGTGATATCCGTTATCGTGTATCGTGTATTTTCAATAAGCGCCGCTAAGGACCTGGCCAAATCGCTATTATATCGTTTTACTGCCACGCTTGGTCAGAAAACTCCGTCGTCGGCCCGAGAGCGAGCGTTTTTTCACCTGGCAAAGACGGCGACCTGTCCGCCATAGCCTTGGCGAAGTCAGATGAACACGAATAGCAAATCAAAACTCCCTCTCAAATGGCACGGGGGCAAATTCTATCTGGCGGACTGGATTATCGATCACATGCCCAAGCACCTGCACTATGTCGAGCTCTATGGCGGCGGATTAGCCGTACTGCTGGCTAAGAGTCCCAATGATCCTCGCCACCAATGGGGTGAGAAAGCCCAAGAGCGAGGTATTAGTGAGGTCGTCAACGATCTCAATCACGAGCTAATGAACTTCTGGCGAGTACTTCAGGATGAAGAGTCATTTGGGCGGTTCCAGCGGATAATCGAGGCGACGCCATTCTCAAAGCCCCAGTGGATCGAAGAGGAGACACGCATGGTGCCACGCCACGCTCTGGACGTGGAGGCCGCTGTAGCATTCTTCATACGGTGCAGACAGTCAAGAACTGGCGGATTCAAGTCATTTGCCACACTTTCTCAGAACCGGACTAGGCGAGGAATGAATGAGCAGGTCTCTGCATGACTGAATTGCGTTGACGGTCTTGCCGACGTACATAAGCGACTCAAACGTGTCGTAGTGCTGTGCGAGGACGCTCTGGAGGTCATTAAGCGGGAGGACGAGGAGAAGACACTCTTCTACCTTGATCCACCTTACGTGCCCGGCACACGAGCGGTCACGGATGCCTATCAACACGAAATGGACGTGCCGCAGCACGCCGCCTTGTTTAGAGGGGCTCAAGCAGTGCCGGGGACGCGTCATGCTTTCCGGGTATCCACATAAACTCTACGACCAGACCCTGGCCGGGTGGACTCGTTACGAATTGAAGATTGACAACAAGGTAAGCGGTGCCAGTAAGAAGCGGGAAATGATGAGTCGCTTTGGTGCAACTTCTAACGATTGCAGCAAATGGCATAGGGAGGGAGCGGAGCCACCTTCCGGCCTCCGCAGGGTACGCCACGGGCGACTTAAGGCAGGTTGACAGGTCATGCCGCTGGCGATATGAGAGAAGGCAGAGTCGTCTTCAAGCTTCCAGAAGCCGTTGGAATCAAACAAGTTCGAATTAATGAAATAGGGCAGGTGAGATCCGATGGAAACGCAGATAGAAGAAGAGAGCATCGCTGATGATACCGGAGAGGGGACCCCTGTTTGCATCATGTGCTTTCAGCGGGTAGATCCACTAGTTCACTACTGCGCGAATTGCGGTGAGGCCACAGCCAGCTGGACTCCGTACTTGCCATTTATCAATATACGGTGGCAAGTTAGCTTTTGGGGTCGGGCTTGGAAGCAAGTGTGGTCACGTGATATATCGGTTCCGGGGCGGTTGCTTAGATTGATCATGGTAATATGGTTGCCCTTTACGATTCATTAGCAGTCTTTGCCCTTTTTGTGGATTAGTAGGATTGGTTTTTAGGGATTCCTGTAGGGTCTGGGAGAGTTGATTCAAAGATATGGGAAGGCATTGACAGAGATGATACGTCCTGCCCTTCTCCCCACCCCCCACTGGCAGCGCAACAGCACCGCTACATGGACAGGGCCGGTCCCTGGCCTACAGTCTTCACGATGGAGAACAATGGGATATCTGGATTTACGACATAGAGCGGGATGTTCCCACCAAGTTGACTTTCGACCCAGCCGATGACGACTTCCCCGTATGGAGCCCGAGTGGCGAGAGCGTTGTCTTTGGTTCCAAACGTGACGGATTTGTGAATCTGTACTGGAAGCGCTCCGACGGCAGTGGTGAGACCCAGCGTTTGCCGGAGAGTCCAAACTGGCAAATCCCGCAGTCCTGGCGCCCGGACGGCCGCCATCTCGCCACCTTTGAAGGGACAGCTAAGGATGGGGCGAACTTGCGAATTCTAAAGTTGAGAGGGGACGATCTCACGGGCTGGACGGCCGGGGATCTATCGCTAGTATAATCGTGCTACGAATTTATCGATCCGTGGTACCCGGAATCCGATCGGATGAGTGATCGTATGGCGCGTCATGGATTGGCCTTTCTCCACAGGAAGTGATTCTGAGTGGCTCCTGCCTGTCTGCCTACGGGCCGACTTGTTCCAGGAACCGCCCGGTGCGGACCCGCACGCCGGGTGGCGTGGGGGCTAATCCCCCCGGCTACGCGACTATGCCTTTTTTTTGGCCAGATAAATTCGAAATAAAACGCCGCAGCATTATCGTTTTTTTGTCGCGAAATATACCGACAGAAAAGAGACTAATGAACCCCAAACTACAGCTCCTACTATCGCCGTGCCGATAGCTCGCTCCATGTTACCCCCATACTGCTGTGCTTGGCCCCAATGCAGAATTCCCAAAGGAGCACCTACTGCAATGGCCGCACCGGAAAGAGCCCCTGCAGAACCGACTATAGTTCTACTAGAACACTCGGAATCTGAAAGCGTGTTGGCACTTTTGCTCGTATCCGCCATACTTGAGTTCTCCTTTGGTAGCTTCCTTAAAAACCAATGTGCCCTTGGGGGCGAGATCTTGATTTACATTTATTGTATGCCATTAGACGAACGCCATGACGGAATATGACAGACAACTGCTAATCAGAACAAGTTATTGTATAGTTTCTCCACAACACCCAAAAGAGACAGCCTCCTCTGGGACATACCAGCCCCTTCTTCACGCCTGTTTTAAAGAGCCTATTCGTTCACATCCAGTCTAGGGCACTATGCTAACAAGTAATCACTAATCACGTTCTGACCCCAAGAACTCCTTCTCTTGGTTCTGGAGCGGTGACCAGAAGACAAAGTCTTCGGGATCGTGATTCTTTGCTTGTTCAAGCACTTCTCGAATCCTCGAAACCGGCTCCACAATAGAATAATTCAAGGCCTTATCTGTGCCGATAACCAGGCCAAGTAGCTGGAATTTTGGATCATGAAGTGAAGTTTGATTCGTTATCGGGCTGCCGCTGTTACCTCCAAATACTTCCGCATCTATCAAGACGCACCTTTCTTCAACGAATTTGAGTGTCACTCCATTGTCCAGCCTCAGGAATTTCTTGCCCGTTCGCATTCCAATTATTCCTGATCTTACAAAGGGCCGCTGCCGCAGCATTTCGAATCCGATGTGCATAGGAAAGCCGAAGACCAGGATTGCTCTTGGCGGAGAGGGATCTGCCATTGGCAGTTGAGTCTCGTCCTCATTCTCCGAACCTGGAAGATCATACCGAAAGAATGTGACTCCCCGGTCCTGAATCCACGGTATTCGCATCGCTGCTACATCAACAGGATGAGTATCCTCGTCACCCTCGTTTGAGTGAAAAACCCATCGAGACCTGGGGAGTCGGAGAAGAACGATTTCTCTTTCCCCAGTCTCTTCGTTGAGCCACTCAACTCTGGCGCTAAGGTCCCCCGGCCAATCAGCTATGTGTCGGGCAGACACGACGAACAACGTGTTTTCCCTTGAAACAAAGAAGGCGGTGCCATGCGAAACGAGTTTCTTTTCGAATTCTCCCGGAGATCCTTTTTTGGGAGCGCGCACAGTCCTTTCCAAGCGAATCACGGCCCGACTGATTTGCGAGTAGAGATCTTCCTCTTCCTTTGCCTCAGCGGGACCGGGGACAAGGCAAAGGCCCAAGAGAAGTGTTAGGAGCAGTTTGTTCATGTTCATTTCAGCCTCTCACCCCGTTGGCCAGAGCAACTTCCAAACAGCTATCTCGGCATTGGCTCAGCTCAATCATGAGTTGCAGTCGGACGCCTTCGGCGATCCGGTGCGAACTCTTATTCGTTGAACTCTTATTCGTTAGTTGCTGTTAAATCGTCATCAAACCCTACACAGTTGTTCCGTTGAAACGTGTTCAGTTTGGTCTTGTCGGCAAAATTCCAAATCAAGTCGCAATCGCGACAAGCAAGGCCCTGCTTGCCTAGTTTAATACCGCCCGTAATCGTCGGAGCGAGAAACCGCAGGTTGTCCGGCCGAAACACGGGCACTCCTCTTTGACGGACTAGTCTCCCGGTTACAATGTGCCGACTGCCGCACTTCGGACAAGATTGCATAAAACTGGCCTACCAAGTTATTGTATGGCTTCCTGATAACACCCAAATAGGGATAGCCCTTTCTCAAGAGCTATTCGTTCTCATCCTGGCCAAGGGGCTACGGTAACGATCAAGCAGCCACCAAGCTCTAGCACGTGGGCTTCTCATTCGGGCCCGCATGCTAGGTGGTGTCGGGGGCTAAAGACCCCGGCTAGCCGCCTGGGAGTGACCACCTGATAGGGCTTTTAACCATATGTTTTGACGAAAGTGCGGAACAAACACGTCGCGTGGATGTCGCAACTCATACCCATGTTCAGGGTCAAGTATAACATATGCAAACGAGCGGATACGGTACTTATCGCAAAGAATTAATGATTTTTCCAAGATACGATGCACATCAGCTTCTCTTTTCAATTCATTCAACAGGAAATCTTCATGAAAATTATTCTTACCCCGAGATCTCGCACTAGCACGCGGTTGCGACGGGAACAGACGAAGTCATTGGGCAGGTAGGCTTTGTCACGGACTCTAAGAGTATGCCTCAGAGCATAACCCGGTATGCTCCAGAATATGCCTTACAGCAGTCTTTACAAGACAACGGTTGGCAACAATCGAAAAACCCAGACAACCAAAAGGGAACTGTAACTTGTGAAAATGAAAGGGTTTGTCACTCACTGGCAGCAGAAGGCACGAAAGCGGGTGGGGAGACTCAAAATCAGATCGCCAGCTTCGGTGACTGACGTGCACCAGACCCTTATTTGTCGCGCCACATATCCAAGGTCATTTCTTCGGCTTCTACGTATTCAGAGTGCCAGTCGAGGAACAGGACGTTGCAGCCATTGCGGTGCCGCTCACGAGCGATGCGCCTGCCGCGCGTGATATCCTTGCTGTCCGAAGTGGGCATATGCCCTGGATCGAAGATGTCACAGCGCGCGATCTCCCGACTGTCCTGGTCCTGGATGATCGGGCGCCAAGAACCTGATTCGTTATCTGCCATGTATATCGTTTGGGAACGCCTCTTGAACACGGAGAGTTTTGTGGGCCTATTCACCGATGATCCGCTGTTATCTCTTCTGCTTGAAAAAGTCCAGTCATTGATGACATAGGTGACCGTCTGCCAGGCATTGGCCATGTTGTACAGTCCATTACCCGTTCTGGGAAAGCTCTTGCACTTGTAGATGTCCACGCTTCTGTAGTCGCCCTGGTTTTCTACATGGCCTACATAGGGTAGAAACTGCACGAACCAGATGGCATCGCCGCCCCCGGCGCCACGTGGAATGAATGAATCATAATTCTCGGCATAGAGCATTGCGGCCAGGCCGATCTGCTTTTGATTGTTCAGACACGTCGTCGCTTGGGCCTGTTTCTTGACCCGCTGTAGGGAGGGCATTAAAATCCCCATTAGAACGGCGATGATGGCGATGACGACCAAAAGCTCGATTAATGTGAATCCTCTGCGCTCATTCATCGTGACGCTCCTGTTCCTCAGTTCGTAGAATTAAGGGCACCTGACAGATCGAAAACGACAAATGATATGATAAATGACCGGGAATCCGATTTCAACCCATAAAGGTGAGTATAGGAACCGGCAAGAAATAACTTGGACTTTTGGACGCCCAATTGCACCGTATCTTTGGCCGCTTCTCAATCACCAAATCCTCACTGTAGTCCACTACACCTCCGGTTTGGCTCAATCGGCGCGACCAAATCTACGGCACACTTGAACCCCAAAATGTCCAATTTATTTCTTGCCGATCCCATATCACCGGAGACAGCGGTTTAAGAAAGAATATCAGCCCAAATTGTCCAATTCATTGCGTGGTTCTTTAACAATGCTGCCATCGCAGCCAGGATTGTGCCACGGAAGCCGCTGTTTTCTTGCCGGTCCTTATTAGGGACCTGGGCTACGACCACCCGCATTCCTTGCAAGCCAGGCGTCACCTGATCGACCCATACGATGTCAGCGGGAAACCCGGTCGAAGGCTAGCCAAGTTGCTTACGGAGAAAACGTCTCAGTTTCCCTGTTGCATTTCGAAGGTCGGCAAGTATATGATATAACATAATTGAATTTGTGGTAGCGTAATAAATAGGAGAACAAGGATGCCCCAGTTGTCGCTCTATTTGGATGAGAAGACTCTTAAGCTGGTACAGCATGCAGCCAAGATTAGCCATCTGTCGGTGTCTAAATGGGTAGCCGATCAATTGAGGTCCCGATTGCAGAACGAGTGGCCCGACCAGTACTTTGAACTCTTTGGCTCGATCACGGACCCCACCTTTGATAGGCCGGGGCCCATGACCCATCAAGACGATGTTGCGCGTGAGCAGTTATGAGCTACTTTTTGGACACCAATACCTGCATCTACTTTCTGAAGGGCCTGCACGCCAACATCCAGAAGAGACTACAGACCAAGAAGCCTCAGGAAATCAAGATACCGGCGATGGTCATGGCGGAACTGCTCTTTGGCGCCGAGCACAGCAAACGTGTTAAGCAAAACAGGGAGACTGTGACCAACTTTTTGGTTCCATATGAGATTGTCCCCTTCGACGCGACCGCGGCGGAGATGTACGCCAGGATCCGATCACAGTTGGCCTCTTTGGGAACGCCGATTGGGCCAAATGACTTGATTGTCGCCGCGATCGTCCTGGCCCACCAGGGCACGCTTGTGACCAACAACCAACAGGAATTCAAGCGGATCAAAAGACTAAGAGTGACCAATTGGGCTTGACGAGTTGTAGGAGTGCCCAGCGCAGTGAACTTCAGACCACAAAGCAAGCTTCTATTCGCCTGATACGGCATACGTCTTCGCAGTTGTCGGTGATCGTGGTGAGATGCCGGCGAATGAGAACTCGATTGACACGGGAGAAACAATGAGAATTGTCCTCGCCATCCTCTTCCTAGTTCTGACCGCAACGGCCTTTTCCGCGGAGAGACCCAATATCATCCTGATCATGGCCGACGACCTGGGCTATGGGGATGTTGGTTGTTACGGGGCCTCTGCCGACACACTGCCGACGCCGAATATCGACAGGCTGGCCGCAGAAGGGCTGAGGTTCACCAGGGGCTACTGCTCGGCCTCGACCTGTACGCCCACTCGCTACTCGCTCATGACGGGGCAGTATGCCTTTCGGCAGCAGGGGACCGGCATCGGCGGGATCAATACCGCCGCCCTCGTCCGGCCCGGGCGGACCACGCTGCCCTCCCTGTTGAAAAGTGCCGGATACGCCACCGCGGTGGTGGGTAAATGGCATTTGGGATTGGGAGAGAAGGAGCAAGGTCCGCAGTGGAACGGCGAACTGAAGCCCGGGCCCCTGGAGATCGGCTTCGATTACTGCTTTCTGCTGCCCAACACCAACGACCGTGTCCCCAGTGTCTACGTGGAAAACCATCGTGTTCGCAACTTGGATCCGGCCGATCCCCTGACCGTGAGTAACAAGAACCCCGACGGCCAACCCACGGGCAAGACCCATCGACACACGCTGCGGATGGACTGGTCGCATGGCCATAGCAGCACCATTCACAATGGCATCAGTCGCATTGGCTTCATGAGCGGCGGCAAGGCCGCCCTCTGGCGGGACGAGGACTTGGCCGATGACTTCATCCGGCAATCGGTCGCCTGGATCGAAGCGCATCAGAATGAGCGCTTCTTCCTCTTCTTCTCCTCCCACGACTGTCACGTCCCCCGCATGCCCCATGAACGATTTCAAGGGAAATCCACGCTGGGCTACCGTGGAGACGCCATCGTCCAACTCGACTGGTGCGTGGGCGAATTGATCAAGACGCTAAAGCGTCACGATCTGGACGAGAAGACCTTGGTCATCTTCTGCAGCGACAACGGCCCGGTGCTGGACGATGGCTATCAAGATGGCGCCGAGGAGAAAGTCGGCACCCATCAACCGGCGGGCATGTATCGAGGTGGAAAGTACTCCGTCTACGAGGGAGGGACACGTATCCCCTTCATCACCTGGTGGCCGGGACAGATTCGACCCGGCGTCTCCGATGAAATGGTCTGTACCATCGACCTGGCCGCCAGCGTTGCGGCGATGACGGGACAGTCGTTGCCGCAGGACGCCTGTCCCGATAGCTTCGACGTGTGGGATGCTCTGGTGGGAAAGCGAGGCGCCAGCGGTCGCAGGCAGCTGATTCAGCAGGGCAATAACATGAGAAGATTGGGCTTTATTGATCGAAACTGGAAGCTGATTCGCGCCGGGGATACAGGCAAGGGCAATGCGCGACGAAAGAAGGACCAGGCGGATAGCCTGGCCCTCTACAACCTTGAAGTCGATCCGGGAGAACAATACAATCTGGTAAAGGTCCATCCGGACAAGGCCAAGGCTTTGAGTGATCAGTTGAACGCGTTAATTCAAGCGGGACGAAGCCGCGTGACCGCGGTTCTGCCTTGACAGACCGAAACGCTGCGGAGGTTGTGCTTCGACCTCAATAGGAGCCTTCATACGTCATGAATCGTCGATGCTTTCTCAGAACAGCGTAAGACGATAGAAAGGGTGATTGGGTGAAACTCACGCACAGAGTGGCATGTCTGTCTTTCACGTCTTGGAGATTGGTTCTAAGCGTTTTGAACGTCTTAATGCTTGGCGCTGCCATTCAATCTGCACCTGCCGCGGATGGGCATGATAGACCCAACATCATCTTTATCATGGCCGATGACCTGGGCTTCGCGGATCTGGGGTGTTACGGTCAGCGCGCCATACAGACACCGCACCTGGACGCCCTGGCCGCGGAGGGCTTGCGATTTACCTCGTGTTACTCCGGTTCGCCGGTGTGCGCACCCGCTCGCAGCGTCTTGATGACCGGCCAACACACGGGACATACCACGGTCCGGGGTAACTTCGGCATAGGGGGAGTAAAGGGACTGGGTGGGGGCAACGGGCGTGTTCCCCTGTATGACGCGGACGTGACGGTGGCAGAAGTCCTCAAGACCGCCGGCTATGTGACGGGTATGACGGGCAAGTGGGGATTGGGTGAACCCGATACGAGCGGCCAGCCGAATAATCAGGGCTTTGACGAATGGTTCGGCTATTTGAATCAGCGCCGGGCACATAGCTACTATGTTGACTTTCTGTGGCTGAATCGAGAACGCTATCCGCTCCCCGGCAACGCGGAGGGGCAGCGACAGCAGTACACGCATGACCTGATCACCGACTTCGCCCTGGACTTTGTTACGCGTCATGCCCGGGAACCCTTTTTTCTCTATGTCCCCTACACCATTCCCCACGGTGCCTATGAAGTTCCTGACCTGGGGTTCTACCGGGACAAGCCTTGGACTAAGAAGGAGAGGACCTACGCGGCCATGGTCAGTCGGATGGATGGGGATATCGGCAGACTCCTGGCGCTCCTAGACGAATTGGACCTCAAAGACCGTACGCTTCTCTTCTTTTGTTCCGACAATGGGGCCGCCAACAACTGGCCGGGTGTATTCGACAGCAACGGTCCCCTGCGTGGCAAAAAACGTGATGTGTACGAGGGCGGCATCCGCGTCCCCATGATCGTCTCGGGTCCGGGCGTGCCGGCCGGACAGGTCAGTGACGTCCCCTGGTCATTCGCCGATCTCCTGCCCACGCTGGCGGACCTCGTCGATGCCAACATCCCAGAGGGCGTCGATGGCATGAGCGTGCTGCCGCTGTTACAGGGTGAGGCGCAGGATCTAAGCAAACGCCTGCTCTATTGGGAGTTCTACGAGGGTGGTTTCAAGCAGGCCGCGCGTCGGGGGCCCTGGAAGGCGGTCCGTCTCGCCCACGACAGACCCCTGGAACTCTACGATTTGCGTGTGGACATCGGTGAGCAAGAGAATCTTGCCCGGCGGGAGCCCCAGTTGGTGGCCGAGTTCGAAGCGTCTATGGAAGCGGCCCATGTGCCTTCCCCGCATTGGCCGGCACCTGTCGATAGGGTCACAACCCAGGAGCCCACTGGTCGCCGATAGGGCGACGTGGGTCTCGCTCCATGGTTCCTGAATCAAGATACAAAGGAGAATTTTGCAATGCGCTATACGATCTGTTTGGCTCTGCTATGGGTGTCCGCGATCATGAGTCCGGTCTGGGCCCAGCGCCCCAACATTCTCTTCGCCATTTCCGATGATCAATCCTTTCCGCATGCGGGGGCCTACGGTTGCACCTGGGTCAACACCCCGGCCTTCGACCGTGTGGCCCGTGACGGCATCCTGTTCAGCAATGCCTATACACCCAACGCCAAGTGTGCGCCTTCGAGGGCGTGTATCCTGACGGGACGCAACAGTTGGCAGTTGGAGGCGGCCGGCAACCACATGCCCTACTGGCCCCAGAAGTTCAAGACCTATGCCGAGGCGCTGGGCGAAAACGGCTACCACGTGGGGGCCACGCAGAAGACCTGGGCGCCCGGTGATCCCGGGACGGTGAACGGCAAGCGACGCGAATTGTGTGGCAAGCGCTATAACACTCACAAGTGTCGTCCGCCCGCCCGTGCCATCTCGGGAAACGACTATGCGGAGAACTTCCGTCAGTTCTTGGATGAGCGGCCCGCGGGCAAACCCTTCTGCTTCTGGTATGGCTCCACCGAGCCGCATCGCGCCTATGAATATGGCGTCGGTGTCAACAAGGGTGGCAAGAAGCTCAGCCAGATCGACAGGGTCTTTCCCATGTGGCCCGACAACGAGGTCACGCGCAACGACATGCTCGACTATGCCTTCGAGATCGAGTACTTCGACAGCCACCTCGACAGGATGCTGACGCTGCTGAAGCAGCGGGGCGAGCTAGGGAACACACTGGTCGTGGTCACCGCGGATAACGGCATGCCTTTCCCGCGCATCAAGGGACAGGAGTATGAGTATTCCAATCACCTCCCGCTGGCCATCATGTGGCCTAAGGGCATCAAGCGGCCCGGCCGAACCTATGAGGGCTTTGTGAGCTTCATCGACTTTGCCCCCACCTACCTGGAGCTGGCGGGCATAGACTCGCAGGCATCGGGGATGCAGCCCATCACCGGGCATAGCTTGAGGGACGTCTTCGACGATGCCGTGTCGGTGACCCGCGATCACGTCTTGATCGGCAAGGAAAAGCACGACGTGGGCCGCCCTGGCGATGTCGGCTATCCCATTCGCGGCATCGTCAAGGGTGACTATCTGCTGATCCATAACTACCGTACCGAACGTTGGCCTGCCGGCAATCCCGAGACGGGTTATCTGAATTGCGACGGCAGCCCCACCAAGACCGAGATCCTGAACATGAATCGTTCAGGTGACAACACCTGGTATTGGGAAATGTCCTTCGGCAAACGGTCCCCCAAGGAACTCTATCATCGCATCGAAGATCCCCTCTGCATCAACAATCTGGCCTACGCGCGGGAACATGCCGCCCGAGTGGCTCATCTCACACAACAGATGGAAGGGGAGCTGGCCGAACAGAAAGATCCGCGGATGTTGGGCAATGAAGACATATTTGATTCCTATCCCACTTCCAGCAAGCACATAGAAAACTACTATGAACGCTACATGGCTGGCGAGAAGGTCAGAGCCGGATGGGTCTCGCCTTCCGACTATGAGCCGCTGACGCCAAAACGGCACGTCGCGCCTTCATCTGGAGACCCATAGGAAGACGAGCCCTTCGGCAAACTCCGGACAGACGGGCGCAAGACAATTCCCATTTATGCGATCTCGGTCGTCCCAGGAAGGAACACCTTAATGATGGGTAGGATCATCTCTACCGTGTTGTCGGTTGTTCTTATGCTTACTCAATACGGTCGTGCCGCGGACAATCCCAACATCATCATCGTCTACGGTGACCTGGGGTGCTACGGGGAGACACCTGACTCACAAGGTCCAGGAAAAGCCACCAATTTTAGGCAATGTTTCTGTCCAAAAAAAAATGAACTTTGCTATAATCGTGCTGGCCTTGGCTATCTTCAGAAGGCCAGATCTTTGCGTGTCGTAGAACACTCAGAAATGAAGAACGTTCAAGAAGAGAGGTGATGTCATGTCGAAAAAGAGTATCCGTCTGATGGCCGTGGTCTGCCTGCTGGGCTGGGCCACCCTGGACGCTGATTTCGTCGAGGATTTTGAGTCCTATGAGGTCCATGCCTTCCTGGACAGCCTGCCAAATTGGACCACGGTGGTATTTGGGAATGCGAATACCGAGGTCACCGGGGGAGACTACTTCATTGAAAGCGTTAACGGGTCTAACCGACTCCATTCTCCCAGAGGTGGTGCCACCATCGCGGTGGTCAATGCCGATGTCTTGACGCTGGTAGCGGGAGCCGATTTCGAGCTGTCCGTAGACATGATGTGGATTGGCAATGGCATTGGCAATGGCCTTATCTTCAACTATCAGGATCAGGGCAACTTCTACTATCTGGAGATCATTTCTCCCCAGAGAGGGGACACCGGCTTCAACCTCAAGAAGCGAGCGGGCGGCTCCTCGCAGACCCTGGTGGGCATAGCCCCGGCGGACCTGGCATTGAACACGGAGTACCGGCTGCACGTCCAGTATAAGGCCGGGCCCAACACCTTTGAAGTCTCGCTGGAGACGCTGGACGATGGCATTGTCGTACAGGCCTTCGGGGACATCGTGGATGACTCGTTTCGGGGTGGTCAGATCGGTGTGTGGTCAAATTCCTCTTTCACCGGTCAATTCGACAACCTCACCCTCGTGAAGGCCTCCGGCATTGCCGAGGCCCCCAATCCGGCCATCGACGCGCCTGATGTCGCGCGCGACGCCGTCCTCACTTGGAAGCCGGGGCAGTTTGCCAGCACCCACGATGTGTACTTCGGAACCCAATTCGACGACGTCAACGATGCCAGCCGCGCCAATCCGCTCGATGTCCTGGTGAGCCAGGGGCAGAGCGACACGAGCTTCGACCCGGCCGGTGTGCTCGAGTTCGGGCAGACCTACTTTTGGCGGGTAGATGAAGTCAACAGCGCGCCCGACTTTGCCGTCTTCAAGGGCGGAATCTGGAGCTTCACGGCCGAG
>JADFMM010000165.1 GCA_022563885.1 Planctomycetota bacterium
TTTCGGAGAAGTCGACAGCTCTCCCACCAAGCAGTTGCTCATGGACAATGCGAACCAGGCCGGTTTTCGTCGGTTTCACAACCTGGCCTTTGCCAAACGCCCCGCCGAAGAACTCTACGATCGGGCAAAAGATCCAGGGCAGGTCGTCAACGTCGCAGCCGCGCGCCACTATGCTCAAACGAAAGCCCGCCTCAAGAAACAACTTCAGCAACACCTCATCCACACCAAAGACCCACGCGCCCTCGGTTTGGACGCGGACTGGGACTACTACCCCTATTATGGATTCCGAAAAAACAAAGATTGGAAAGTCGATGCCAGACCTTGATAATAGACGTTTTCAGAAAAACCGACCATCTTGCACTCGATAAGGAATGACACCATGAGAACATCACTATGCGTGGCAACACTATTGACTGCACTGCTGATGGGCTCCAGTCGAGCCGCTGACAAGGCGAAGATCGTCTTTATCTCCGGCGCGCCCAGCCACGCACGCATGGCACATGAACATCGCGCCGGAAATATGATCCTGGCCAAGGCCCTCAACACATCGGGCCTCAATGTGAATGCCGTTCTCGTACCGCACTCCGGGTATCCCGAGGACACCAGCATCCTGGATGACGCCGCGACGATCGTCATCTTCTGCACCGGGCATAGCGGTCACGTGTTGAACAAACACCTGGATGATTTCGATAAGCTGATGCGCAAGGGAGCGGGCGTGGTGATGATCCACTGGGCAACGGAAGCGCAAAAGGGAAAGCCGGGCGAGAAGTTTCTCGAGTGGATGGGTGGATTCTGTGATTTGGATTGGTCCGTGAATCCTCACTGGACGCCAAAGTTCAAGGATTTTCCCAAGCATCCGATTTGCAATGGCGTGAAGCCATTTAGTGTGAACGACGAATGGTACTATCACATGCGTTTCGTCGATCAACTGAAGGGCGTGACGCCCATTCTTTCCGATCTCCCGGGACCGGAAACCTTGCGCCGAAAGGATGGCGCTCGCAGCGGCAACCCGGCCGTTCGCAAGGCCGTAGCCGCCGGCGAAAAGCAGCATGTCGCCTGGGCCTATGAGCGACCGAGTGGCGGACGAGGATTCGGATTCACCGGCGCGCACAATCATGTCAGCTGGCAGCACGATGATTTTCGCAGGGTAATGCTCAACGCCATTCTTTGGACCGCTCACGTAGAAGTGCCCAAGAACGGTTGCCCCGCTCCTGTTGTCACGGACACCGAAATCAATGCTAACATAGACTAGCCGCCGTCTATTGTGGAGATGCTCTCGATGAGGCACGAGGCGGGGAGAGAAAACCCACTTTGTCAGGTTGTGAACAGGCGCGAGGCGGGCAGAATCATTGCAGACTCCCTGAGTTGGCTCATCCTAGTGCTGATTCTTGGCAACGCGGGTCAGTGCTTGGGCGGCGAATTGCAGGTGGCAAGCGTCTTTACGGACCACGCGGTGCTACAGCAAGGCGTGACGCTTCCGGTTTGGGGATCGGCCGAGGCAGGTACGAAAGTGACGGTTCGGTTCGCCGGCCAAACCAAGACAACCGTTGCCGATAGCCATGGCGCATGGAAACTGGCGCTCAATCCACTCGAGTCCCATACAACGGGCAGCCGAATGACTGTGCTTGCGGGTGAAGAGGAGCGTGTGTTTCGTGATCTTCTTGTCGGCGAGGTATGGTACAGCAGCGGGCAGTCCAACATGCAAATGACACTCGACGCGTGTGGCAAACGAATCGCGTTCATTCGCGAAGTGATAGCGAACCCGGAATCGAGTGGAGTCCGCATGCTGCGAGTTGAGGGTCCTGATGCTGAAAATCCACTTGCGGATCGATCTGTTGCCACGCAGTGGCAAATAGACACACCCCATACCAGGCGGCGTCAGTCCGCCACGGCTTTCTTCTTTGCCCGCAAGCTAAACGAGCATTTGGGTGTACCCATCGGCATTATCGATGGTTCCTGGGGGGGACAGCCGATCGAAGGGTTTATTCCCCGCGAGGAGTTCGAAAAGAATGAGGTACTCAAGCCAATTCTCGACTTGGCCGATCAGAACGAGCTGGAACAGTTAAAACGGCTCGAAGGGGGTGTGATCGTACGCAAGACGGCGGGCTTGCCCGGAAGGATTTTCAATGCCCGGGTCGCTCCGATCGCCCCTTATCCAGTGAGGGGCTTCCTCTGGTATCAAGGTGAGTCCAATGCGGGAACGGGTGAAGATCCGCGCAACTATCGCCACAAGATGAGGGCGCTGATCGAGGGATGGCGTCGCGTCTGGGGACAATCGGAACTGCCGTTTTATTTTGTGCAACTGCCGGCCTTTAGAGACAGTGCCCATGGCTGGGTTCGCCTGCGTGAAGAACAACGCCTGAGTCTTGATGTTCCGCACACCGGCATGGCGGTGACCATCGACCTCCGTGATAACGACATTCACCCGGCCAACAAAGTCGATGTGGGTGATCGTCTAGCTCGCTGGGCGCTGGCTAAATGTTACAAACAGACTCAGCCATTTAGCGGGCCGTTGTTCAAGTCTGCAACGATTGAAGGAAAAACGGTCAGAGTGGCGTTTTCCTATGTTGGCGGAGGACTCATGGTGGCTCGAAAGGAAGGGCTCGACCCACCCATAGAATCGGAAAGTCGCGTTCTATCGCACTTCGAGTTGGCCAATAATTCTGGCCGGTGGTTTGCCGCTGAAGCCACGATTGTCGGTGACGCCGTGTTAGTTCATAGCGAGTCCGTCTTGAAGCCGGTCGCAGTTCGGTATGCGTGTCAGGGGGCGCCACCGAACGCCAATTTATACAGTCGGTCGGGACTTCCGGCATCGCCGTTTTGTTCGAAGCTGGAACTACTCCCCTGGCAAAGCTCGCAATAATCCTGGCTAGCAAAGGGATCGGCAATAAATAAGGTGGACAATATGGGGTCCAAGTTATTTCTTGCCGGTCCCAAGCCATTGTAATCTCGCATGCGTCCTTCTGTGCTATTGCCGATCCCTAAGCAGTGTGAGGCGAAGCGTTAGTCGCATCCTTATCAAAAATTCGTTCAAAATGACTCGGGAACAGAAGGGGATAATTATGGGAATTCGGCGGTTCGCATTTGTGACGCCCTTTATAGCAGGCGTTCTTGGTGGACTTTCAGTCGCCTTGGCAGCAGTGCCGAAATATTCAGTAGAAACTGTCCCGGAGTACGATGCCGTTTTTGAGCGCACCATGGGATGGACCGGCGGCGACGGCGTGTATTCGGTGGGCCTGGGCAAAGATGTTACATTGTGGCTGTTCAGCGATACGTGGATTGGACCCGTAGTAGCCGGCGGGCATAAGGACGCGACGTTGGTGCATAATACGGTGGCGATTCAGAGAGGGGCGGTGCCCTCAAAGGACAATGTGAAATTCTATTGGGGCAAGGCCGAGGACAGTAAACCGGAGGCCCTTATCAAACCTGACGACGGAGTTGGCTGGTTCTGGATATTCGATGGGATTGTGGCTCACGGAAAGCTCTATCTGTTCTTGATGCAGACGGTCAAGACCGATAGCAAAGAGGTGTTCGGTTTCAAGCAGGTCGGGACGTGGTTGGGTGAGGTTGAGAATCCCCTGGATGAGCCGGGCGAATGGCGAGTCAAGCAGTATAAGATTCCCCACGGGCGGCATGCGAAGGGGGGCAATACGTTCTTCGGCTCAGCGCTTATGAAGGAGGAGAAGTTGGTATATATCTACGGGGCAATGGAGGACTGGAGCAAAGGGTTCAGTGGACGGAGCATGATAGTGGCGTCTGTACCCGCCGAGGAGGCGTTGAGCGACTTTGGCGCATGGCGGTTTTATGGCGAGGCTGGATGGAAGGTGGAACTGAGTGAGCTGACCGCGCTTTTCGAGGGTGCGGCAACGGAATACTCGGTGAGTTACCAACCGGGGATCAAGAAGTATGTGGCTATCTATACAGAGAATGGGATGTCGAAAAAGATCCTAATGCGAACAGCACCGCGCCCGACCGGACCCTGGACCAAGCCAGAGAAAGTTTTTGAGTGTCCGGAGGTTGACTGGCATGCCACGTATTTCTGCTATGCTGCGAAGGGCCATCCTGAGATCTCGTCCGATGATGAACTGATTGTCACATACGTGTGCAACTCCATGGACTTTTGGCAAATGGCCCAGGATGCACGCATATATCGACCCAGGTTTCTAAGGATTAGGTTTGAGATGCCGCACCCTTGAAAATGGACTTGAATCGTCCTGCCTTAAATCGACGCTATTGAGTTCAATGTCTGGCCTGCTTGCGTAGGTTTTTTGGGCCCGTTTTTTGCAGTTTCAGGTTCATCTGTCCTCACCACTTCAATAAAATTAATGATGGGCACTCGGTCAAGCTCTAACGACGTCCGGGGAACCAGTTCCAAGACCAGGTCACTCTCGACCTTAATGTCTTTAAACTCCTTGATCAGGGCCATGTTGCAATTACCTGTCGCCTGGCAGATATCAAAATCCTTCCACACCACCTGGCCCTGAAGCTTGATATCAAAGATCCGCCTTCCCGGCTGGTCATCAGCAGCGGCCTTAAAGCCCAGGCGCACCGTATAAATCCCCGGCCCATCTTCAGAATTGGGATCTATCAGCGGTACAGTGCACCGCTGGAATCCCAGACACCCCGAAACAAATAGCCAAGGCTTATCCGTACCATCGATGTCGAGGCCCCTAAAGTCCTGACGAAAATATCCCGTGCCCGGTATGAATTCGTCATGCAGGTCGAACTTGATACCATAGTTGGAAAAATGGTTATAGGAATCTGTACGGGGATTAGGATAACCGAACCAAACAGTCCCCTCTTTATCCTTCATGTCTGCACTGGCGCCCAAATTAATGGCAAAGTGTTTGACCGGAAGCAGGGCGCCCGGTGTCACATAAACCGTCCAAGGCTGAGCCCTATTAGCCTTGCGCTTCATAGCAAAGGTGCACCTTATGGGGTAAGAACAGGTGCAGCCCGCCGCGGCCTCCGGGGACAGCAAGACTCCGCTGGCAGGTATCACACTAATGGCACAACCCGGTCGGTAGCCCCCAAAGGTGGTGACTCCTCTATCCTCGGCTAAGTCATAAAACGCGGTAGATGCGGAACGGTAAAAAAGTCCGTTCGTTGAGGCAGCAGTAAGACCGCACGTGTGCCCGGGCCTCAGAAACTCCCAAGGGACCTGTTCCCCGGTAATGGGGTGAGTTCGCATTTTGATTTCGCCGGTGTGAAGGTCACAGGCCTGCGGCTCCAGGATAATCTTGTCGTCTATGATCACCGGGCGTGTGCGGTAATTCAAGGGCCGCGACCAGACCATATCACCACTTGCCCCGGACAGGGCCGTGATGCGTCGCCATTTCAGCCCTCCCACCCTGAATCTCCATGCGTCATGGTTGCCGTAATTGCCAAAAAAGAATAGCATGCCGTCACTGTAGGCCGCCCCCATCCGATCGCCAGAACATCCCGTCAAATCGACCGGTCTCTGCCAGCATATTTCTCCAGTTTGTGCATCGAGTGCATGGACAACTCTGACATCTGCGTCGGCGCGAATCAATGCCCCTTCCTGGACGTCATCTACAAAAAACTCCGATTTCAAGGAATCGACCAAGTAGGTCAACTGCCTCTTGCTATACGAACTCTCTTCCCGGGAGTATCCAGCCAACTCCTGTTGCTTTTCCTTTAATTCTTTCGGTGCATTTTTTCGTTCATGGTACACTCCCGATTGAGCGAGTTTCGCCCTATGCTCGAGGGCAAGCTCCCTTTGCTCTTTGGACGCAGAACGATCGGCAAAGAAGATCTTGCCGTCACCCAAGGTAATGGCTATGTTGGCGATCTGATCTCCTTCGTGCACCCACAACTGCTCACCGGTTTCAACATCGAGTGCAAAGATTTTGTCACAGGTCATAAGACCATCCGTCACGGCATTTTTCTGCGTGAACTCTCCGCCCCGGCCAAATGCGGTCATGGTACGGAACATTCTTCCGCGACGCTGAAAATCCCTACTCAAATCCTCGGGATTAGGATACCGTTCGAGGTAATCGGTATACTTTTCCCGATATTGCTCGGGTACCGCCTCGATGGGTTTCCAACGTTCATCTTGGATGAAAGCCTTCCATAACGCCCCATATTCTTCACTCATGGCCTTGGCCGTGGAACCATAAAGGATGTTACCCACGGCGGAGATATATCCCCAACGCCGGGGCTCACCGTCTCCGGACGGAGGCATCTCATAGACACGTATTGTGCGTCCAGTTTCCAGATCTAGGCGCAGGCATTGACTAAAAGCGGCAACAAAGAGCCCCTCTTCAGTCACGACCAGATTTCCACTGTCTGCCTTAATCTTTACCCGAACCGCCCCAGGAATCTCGCGTTTCCACAGTATGGTCCCATTATAGGCATCGACTGCGGTAATCAGTTCCTCCCCCTCGATGAACAGGCGTCCGTTCAGACAAACCGGGCTCTGTGCCTCTGCATGGCGTTCGACCACACGCTGCGGACCAGGTTCTCCGTACCATAAGATACCCAGCGGACCATTGACCAAATCATCACCGGAACAAGCCGTGTTTTGCGGATTGCCAAACTGCTGGACCCAACTGCCCGCCCCCGGCAAGGGACCTCGGACGACCTTCCCCAGGGTGGCTTTGCTTCCTTCTGAAAAAGAGAGATACGTCACACCGCCATAAGGCTGCAGAACACGAAACATCTCCTCTTGCGTGACTGCTGTATTCCCGCTGATCAGCAAATCATCCGATACGATCAAATTGGCAAAATAATCCGGTAGAGACTCGATATCCCAGGGTTCCACGATCACGCGCGACCCCAATAAACCCGCCTTCGCCAAATTCCGGCGTGCTTTTTCCAGTTTAGCAGGATCCTGTTCCAGACCCACGATTTGCAGTTCAGTCATTTTGGCCAGTTCATAGGCCAAACGCCCGTCTGCGCAATCGAGCACCAGACAGTAGCCCTTTTGCACGCCACTTTCTGAAGTGATTTTCCGAGCAGCGTTTCGATACGTTTGCGTTAGCGCATCCGCAGGGAATGGATTTGTTCTAGAGCGTTCGTCAATTGCCTTGCTGGCCGTCACATCTGTCGCACCAAAACAGTATATGGGGCCCTTGTCCGTACTCACGACTAAATAACCATGGGCTGCAACGAGCCCACAGGCCTGCCCCTCTACGTCGCGCTGCCAGATTTCCTTTCCGGTTTTTATCTCAATGCCTACGACCGTATCCTTGCCGCCGGCAAACAGGACATCACCGGCCACAATTAATGAGCCAAGATCCTGAGCCGCATAGTGCCACGCGCAGGTCGTGTTTTTCAGTCGCTCTTCCTCGGCTTCCATCACGGCCACAATCCGTTGCTCCATCTGGTCAATCTGTCGATTGATCACTTCACGGAATTCGTCCGTGGCGGAGTCGAGTTCCTCCTTCATGCGTGCCAACAGATCCTTCATTTTCTTCTGGGTGTCGACTTGTTGACGGGCTGTTTTCGCAGCGCTGGCATACTTCGTCCGGTTGATGGCATAGATGCCCTCCCTGGTCACGACATAAGAGAATTCCCGCGTCATGATCATGTCCAGTGCCGGAAACCAGGTAAACACCTCTTCTTGTTCTTCACCGGTCTTGGCATCATAAGCCACTTTAAAAGGAGTACCCGAAGCATCGACACCGGAGACAAGCCAATTGCGGTCCAGCAAGGCCCATGCCCCGCCCCGTTTTCCCCCTGGCGATAGGCAAAAGAGAAACTTGCCCGTCTGCCGATCAAAGGCCACGGGCATGGATCGCCCGGAAGGAACGTACAGGATTTCATTCGTGGCCAGTAAATAGCCGTGAGGTGAAATGCCACCGTATTGCAGTTCATGCGCCCGGTCACCAACCGTATCATTTCGCCAGACCACAGCACCGTCCTGGGCCTGTAAGGCGCAGATATATAGGCCTTCATAGGGAAAAACGCCCGCTGCAAAATAGACGATCCCTCGATCCACTAAGATCCCGGTCCTAACGGGCCAAAGCGATATCATGCGGCCATTGCCAATGACCTTTTCCTCGCTCGGACCAGCCCGATATTTCCATACCAGCGAACCATCCTCAGCATCAAGACAATACACATATCCATCATCAGATCCCACATACACCTTGCCTGCATAGACGGTCGGAACGAAACGAACCGGTCCTTGCGTGGAGAAGGTCCAGCGGATCTCCCCTTGGGCAGCATTGATCGCATAGACCTGATTGGTTGCACTGGATCCAAAATAGACATTGCCCTCTGCCACAACTGCGTGATAGGCATTGTCATTGTGCATGCGCGGTAACTCTTCCGCTGGCAAGGGCCAGGCCGGCTTAGGCGCATGGGCCGGGAGGTACTTCCACTGCAAGAACAGCTCATGACTGATGGTTTCCGGGGAGACTCCACTTCGTGCCGCATCCGCACGATACGTGGCCCAATCCCCAGCCTGACTCGTGTCAAGAATCCCCAACACGAGCACAGCTAAAATCACACCATAAAACGAGTCTAAAAATGGTTTGGATTGACTTTTTGGAGTCTGCTGTGCCATGGGTGAGCCCCTTCCAATAATCGTGCATATTATTTCAAGTAAAACACTCAGATCCTGTCCAACTATACCCTAACCTGGCCATTATGTCTCTGACATTCCCTAATACACTCTCAGGCTCGAAAAACGGCCTGGTTCACAAGAGTGTGCATATGGGTGGAAGTCCGTCTGGCCTGTTTTCGTGCTCACGCTCAGCGAAGCGGTACTCGTAATCGTAATCGAGAGCGCCGAAAAGTCGATTACGAGTACGATTCCTACGTCGAGTCGGGTAACCCGGAATTGAACCAGGCTCGAAAAACAGGTGTCTTCATGCAGGTGGCCGGTATTTCATTAAGGTCTGGCCTTGCATGTCCGGCCTACTCCCCTGCGGTCTCCGAGAGGCGGACGTAACCCGCCTCTGTACACGATCGGCCCAGCTCTTCCCTATTTTCACTTCCCCACTTTCTTCTTGCGCGCCGGCCACGGGATGGCCTGCACTTGTTTCGCTTTCTGTGCCCACAGTGCCTTCATCTGCTCGAGGCGTTCGGGCTGCTTCCGTGCCAGGTCATGCAGTTCGCTCCGATGCTCTTTTATGTGATGGAGTTCCCAATCGACGTCATCCTGGCCATGTTTGCCCTTCGCAACGATCTTCCAATCGCCCCTGCGCAGCGCGCGGTTGCCTTCGTGCTCGAAGAATAGCATGTCACGGTCCAGGGGTTTTCCGGCAAATACCGGCACTAAGCTCTTGCCTTCGAGTGGAGTGATCTTCTTGCCCTCATACTCTTTTGGATACTCCGCGCCCGCAACATCCACGCAAGTAGCCATCAGGTCTATTAAATGAGACGGCTCGGAACGCCATTCATTCTTTGCCTCAATGCCATTTGGCCAGTGCACAATAAGCGGTGTCGATATCCCACCCTCATGCACGAAGTGCTTGTATTCACGAAACGGCGTATTGGAGACATTGGCCCAAGCCCTCCCGTAGCCAATATAAGTATCTGCAGGGCCCGGCATCACATGGCCACGCCGTACAGGATATCCAGCCCGTGTTTGCTTGGGCACGGAACCCCGGTAGTGGCAGACATCGTCCGGAATAGGCGGCAGCGTCGGCTTGCTTAGACGTGGGATCCGAGGTCCCTCGGGATTTCGACCTCCACTTTCCGCACAGCCGCCATTGTCCTGCAAGAACATGATAAGGGTATTCCGGAACATGCCCTTATCCTTCAGTACTTGAACGATACGCCCGATACCCTGGTCCATCTGGTCGATCATGGCCGCATAGACCTCCATGCAGGCCGCCTCCCATTCCTTGTCCTCGACGTCCTCCCACTGGCCTGCGAGTGGTGACAACTCAGCACTGGACGCAATGAGGCCGAGCCTCTTCATGCGCTCGAATCGGGCATTGCGTATCGGCTCATAGCCTTGATCATATGTGCCCTCATATTTCGCGATGTCGCGTGGACGGGCGTGCATAGGCCAATGCGCAGCGGTGTAAGCAACGTACATGAAGAACGGTTTGGTCGTGTCGTGCTCGTGGATAAACGTCACCGCATTATCACTGATGGCATCTGTGAAGTGATACGGCCCATCGGGTTGATATTCCGGATCGTTCTTGATGGTAATGGGCTTGTTGTCGCGTGTCAGGGAGTTGGTGTCCCAGAGGCTCGAAGCCCCATTGATAATGCCATAGTACCGGACAAAGCCACGTTGCAGGGGCCAGTTGAATTTCTCCGCTTCCGATTTGGGAAAGGTGTTTTTTGTGACGTGCCATTTCCCCAGGCAATAAGTTGAATAGCCGGCCGGCTTCAGGACTTCTGCTATGGTGACACAGGCGTTGTTAAGCTCTCCACGGTAGCCGTTTACGCCCCGGTCATTCATCATATGTCCGACTCCGGCCTGGTGCGGGTAAAGCCCGGTGAGTAGGCTTGCCCTCGTCGGACAGCAGCGTCCGGTATTGTAAAACTGTGTGAAACGGAGCCCGTTCTGCGCCAGCTCGTCCAGCGTCAGCGTATTAATCTCACTGCCATAGCAACCGATGTCGGAATAGCCCATATCGTCGGACATGATGATAATAATATTGGGTTTCTCCGCCTGAGCACAGGCAGCACAGGCCATCAAGACGGATAGGAAGAATCTTCTCTTCATAATAGCTCCTTCACTGAACTCATTTATGTCCCTTTTAGTCAGACTACCGGCATATTGACCCGCGATCAAGAGGCCCGGGTCAACTCTGGCTGCGAATGCCACGAGATCTTGAACCACCCGCACAAACTCACCCGATGGCAGTTCAAGATTGCCAAAGGTAGAATCGTCACCCTTGGTAAAACGCACCATGATCAGGTTCAAGACCTGGGTGCCAACATTCTGCAAATCGAGGCATTCCGTGTTGGGGTTCTGCGGATGGCACATGATCGCAGTGATGCGGAGATTCTCTGCGACCGGTCCCACCGCGTAGGTGGCCCATTACCGCAACAGCCCCCTCTAGGACTTAGCAAGATTTATTTACGTAATATAGTGATGGCCTACAGCCGCCCTGCCCGTTTATACTCTCATTATGGACCTTCTGGCCAAGAATGGAGTCAACTTCCGCCCACGGCAACCGACGGCAGGCTTCCTCGATCTGGTACACCCATGTCAGGTAGCAATGCCCTCGCCGGGCCACCGTGGCCCTTCACCGTTCAGCAGGTGCCAAGGGACCGGCAAGACCCGGCGATTGGTGACGTCGCTGTTTGCCTGCGTTTCCACCGGCGCTCATGCTCTGCTCCCTGACGATCAACTCCCATGCGGCATCCTCCCATCATGATGCCGCCAAGACATTCCCGTCGCTCGTTTCTGAAAGTCTCCTCCGTGCTGGCGGGCGGGGCGCCGATGCTTGCAGCATCCTTGCTCAAGGCGCGATCGGGCGAGGCCAAGGAGCCGCTCATAGCCTACGTGGGCACCTATACATCCCCGCTCCAGAACATGCGGTCCACTCAGGTGGACCTGCCTCCCGGAAACGGGCGCGGCATTCACCTGTTTCAGGTGGATCGCGCCACCGGAGCCCTGACGCCATGCGGTTTGGTTGAGATGGGAACCAGCCCGAGCGCCCTGGCTTTCAATGCCGCCAGGACGCGCCTGTATTCGGCGAATGAAACCGAAAGGATAGGCGACGAAGAGGCGGGTTCGCTCAGCGCCTTCGCCATCAATCCGGTCGATGGACAGTTGAAATTGCTAAACACCGTGAGTTCCGGCGGCAAGGGACCGGCCCATCTCAGTGTCCACCCGTCCGGACGCTTCGTGCTGGTGGCGAATTACTTCGGCGGCTCCGTGGCGGTCCTTCCCATTCTGCCCGACGGCAGCCTGGGGGCCGTGACGGACATCAAAAAAGATGCCGGAAAGGTGGGCCCCACCAAGGCCACGAACGCCCCTCCGGGCAGCTTTGCCTTCAGCGGGCACGACCAGCCTCACGCTCACATGATCGAGGCCGACCCCTCGGGACGTTTCGTCCTGCATGTCGATCTGGGATTGGATCAAATCTACGTCTGGAAATTCGATGACAAGAAGGGAGCGCTGACGCCGAACGATCCTCCCGCTGTCTCGCTGCCACCGGGGGACGGGCCCCGGCATTTCCACTTCCATCCCAATGGACGCTGGCTCTATTCCCTGCAGGAGGAGGGTTCAACCATCGTCTTGTTTGACTACGATTCCGCCAGGGGACTGCTAGCCTCGCGGCAGACCATTTCTAGCCTGCCTCCCGGTTTCGCCGGCAGTAATTTCTGCTCCGGGATCCTGGTTTCCGCCGACGGCCGCTTCGTCTATGCGGGCAACCGCCTACACGACAGCATTGCGATCTTTTCCGTCGGCGAAACCGGCGAGTTGACCTTCGTCGGGGAAGAGTGGACGCGCGGGAACTACCCGCGCAGCTTCAATTTCGACCCCAGCGGCCAGTTCCTCTACTCCTGCAATCAACGGGGCGACAACATCGCCGTCTTCCGCAGGGATCGAATATCGGGTGGCCTGACCTTCACCGGCCATTACACGCCCGTCGGCAATCCTTCGATCATCGTCTTCCTCGACCTCGCGAAGGTCGAGTGAAGTGGCTCGTGAGCTGAGATGGTCCGGAGCGTTTTGTAAACCGTAGAATTGTAAAAAGGGGGCACTCGACAGTTTTCCGGGCATGGTTCAATTCTGGGTTACACGACGCGACGTAGGAATCCCATTCGTACTCGTGCTCGTCATCGTAATCGGCTTCTCGGCGTTCTCGATTACGATTACGAGTACCGCTTCGCTTAGCACGAGCACGAAAACAGATAAGACGGACTGTCACCC
>JADFMM010000438.1 GCA_022563885.1 Planctomycetota bacterium
CTCTCTACCAAGGGCTTGTCCCCCCCTCCTGGAAACTTGAGCAGCAGGCGCGAGTCCGGAACTTGATGCAAGATCGTGGTCCATAGAGCAATCATCCCCCGATTGATTTTGAGTCGGTTGTTGAAAACACCAAAGGTGACAAATCCGCGTTGCCGGGCCGGCAAAGGCCCCACTGCCGGCGCCTGATCGGAGGGACGGTAGCAGACATAGCCCTCGGGCAAATAGACCAATCTCTCCACATAGTGGGCCTGCACCTGAGGAGGGTCCAGGATGCGATCGGTCAAGCGATAGCCAATCTGTGGCATCCCCATGGTGCAGATGCCGCCATAGTCCACCTGAACCGGCGCCGGTTTGAGGGCGAAGACGCCCAGGCGATGCCCATCGGTGTGCCCCCCCACCGAGACCAAAATATCGATTTCGTCGCGGCGAATCTGCTCAGCCACGGCGAGGTCTGATTGCTTCAGGATGTCGCGATAGCCGTCGAACTTCGACCGCAATCGCTCCGTGACTTCGTCCGTGTAGGTCACGTTGCCGTAGCCGAACACCTCTGCGGAGGCCGCATCGCGACCGTCCAGCAGGGCCTCGACGCTGTAGGCAACGGAGTGCGTGCGAAAATCCGCCGACACGTAGCCGATCCTTAAGCGACGGTTGGGATCACTCTTAGGCTGTGTCTGAAAGGCCGCGACGCTCAGTTCCGGCGCATGGCGTTGGCCCCAGCAGCGGGCCTCCGCGGAGAGTGTCTTCTGCTCGACGTCCGAGAGATAGTGCATAAACCAGAGCAGGGTGGCATGCAGACCGCTTTCGCTGGGATGGTCCCTCACCAAGGCCCGCAGACGGTTGATGCCCTGCTCCAGAAAGCCCGACAGGATGAGATCGGCTGCATAGCGACCCTGCAAGTGCGGACACTCGGGGGCCAGCTCGACGGCCTGGGCACGACACCAGGTGGCTTGGGTGAAATCCTTCAGTCCTATGTAGACGTCGGCCATTTCATTGTAGACCAGGGCATGGGGCTTCCTGGACTGAATCCGCTCATACCACGACAGGGCCTGCTGCAACCGGATGCAGCGATGGTGCACCATGGCCAGAATCAGCCAAACCAGACAGATCCCCGGCGAGTCATCCTCCTCCAGGTGACGAACGATCTCCAGGGTGTCTGCGGCGACCAGTGCTTGGGCGAGGTCGAGGTCACCTCTCTGGGCGGCATTGTGGGCCGCGATGAGTGGAGCCGGCAGCACGCCGTCCGGTATCTCGAGTTCAATCTTGCCATCCGGCCAGCGCAGCAGATGCTCCAGGTCGAGACGCTCGCCTTGCTCGTTTATTGAAATCTCGTTCGTTTCGGTCATGGTGTGGGTTGTCCCTGATCACGCCCCTTCTTCCGGCAGTAGTCCCGCCACATTTGGCGATAGGTACGTTCGAGTTGCCTGGCACATTCCGCGTAATCCATCATGGGGCTGTTGAGCATGCGGGTCCGCAAACCGGCCCTGATCCGGGCCAGACTCTCCGTCTGCCGGGCCAGAGTCACGGCCTTGGCGACGTACTGCTCACCCGAGGTGGAAACGAAGAATTCCAGCCCCAGACGTTTGAGCAACGTATGCCCGTAGTGGGAGGTAAAACGCTGACCCGAGAGCGTGACGACCGGCACGCCCATCCAGAGTCCCTCCTGTGTCGTGACACAGCCATTGAATGGATAGGTGTCCAGGGCGATATCAATGCTGTTGTAAAGAGTCAGGTGGTCCGTAAAGGGAATCAGGGGGTAGACGGTGACACGATCACGCTCGATGCCCGCGGCCGCCATCTCCCTTATCAATTCCTCGACGAACACCTCATCCGAGCCTCCGGGAAATTTCAGGACCAGCTTCGCATCGGGCAACTGCTGGAGAATCTGATGCCACAGGGGAAAGACCTTGCCGTTCATCTTGAGACGGTTGTTGAAGACGCCAAAGGTCACATAGCCGTTACTCGAGGCCGGCAAAGGCCCAACGGGAGGTGTCACATCCGGTGGCCGGTAATACTGAAAGCCCTGCGGAAAGACAATCGAGCGTTCCACGTAGCAGTCCGCGATGTCCGGCGGGTCCATGATCGCGTCCGTTATGCGGTAATCCATCTGGACCATACCGGAAGAACAGATACCCCCGTAGTCCACTTGGATCGGCGCCGGCCGGTGGGCCAGAACGCCCAGCCGGTGGCCGTCGGTATGGCCGGCAAAGGCCACCAGGATATCGATGCCGTCCCGCCTGATCTGCGCTGTGACCTCCTGGTCAGACATCCCCCAGATGTCTCGGTACCGGCCGAACTTCCCCTTCAGACGCGCCGTCGCACGGTCCGGATGGGCGACGTTTCCATAGCCAAGGATCTCAAATGAATCACCCATCCCTCCATCCAGAATGGATTCGATCAGATAGAGCGCCGAATGTTGACGAAAATCCGCGGACAGATAACCGACCCGCAGAGGGCGATCGGGATCCAGATCGAGGCCTTCACGCTCTGTGGTCTTCTGAACGGGGGCATGCCGCGCTCCCCAGGCCTTGTGGGCCTCGAAGAGCCGCGCTTGGTCGATGTCCGGGAGTAGATGCAGGTACCACAGATAGCTGGTGTGAAAGAGGGGAGTGACCGTCTCGTGCCGCAGCAAGGATTCCATGTCCTCTACGGCCTCGGTGACACGGCCGGTCAAGGCCAAATCAATGACGCACTGACGCCGAATCGGCAGACAGTCCGGCGCCAACGCCAGCGCTTGACGCCGATACTCCAACGCCTGAGAGTACTGATGCAAGCCCTGAGATACATCGGCCATTTCCTGGTAGACGAGCGGATGGGCGGTCCGTGCCGCGACCTTTCGGTACCACCGGAGGGCCTCGGTGCGTCGATTGCAGCGGTGGTGAATCAGTCCCAAGATCAGCCAGATCAGCTCGATACCCGCATACTGTTCGTCTTCGAGCACTTGAAGCCTGTCTGATCTCTCGGGCGTGCAGAGCGTGTCAATCTGAATGGGCCCTCCGCCTGCGATACGGTTGTAGGCCTCAATCAGGAAGGCCGGCAGCACCCCATCGGGGATGGCCAGATCCATGCGGTCGCCGGTCCAGGTCAGGAGCTTCCTCAAGTCATGCCTGGCCTCTTTTTGGGAACTGTGTGTAGAAGTCATCGTACCTCCACGACTGTCTGATCGCTACCGACTGTCTCCTCGCCGCCTACCGAGCGGACCCAGGCCTGCCACATCTCCCGATAGGCCCTTTCCACCTGCCCCGCGAAACGTTTCGCGTCCGACAGGACACTCGCCTGCATGCGTTGCCGCAGGGTCGTGCGAATCCGGGCCAGGGCCTCGGTATTGCCTGCCAGCGCCTGGGCCTTGCGGACCACCTCCTCTCTCTGGGTCGCCACGAAGAATTCCATGTCGAGGCGGTACAGGATGGTG
>JADFMM010000439.1 GCA_022563885.1 Planctomycetota bacterium
GAAATGGGCAAACCCCGGATGGCTCCAGATGTCCTTGACGGTGGGCAGGAGTTCATCGGCCCATAGCTGGGCCAATCCCGGATAAACGCAGATCTGCCCCCAGTGATCCCGCAGGTCATCAAAGAGTCCCCAACCGTCTTCCTGGATCGCCTCATAGAGTATCTGCAACCACTGCCCCCGGGTGTTCATATCCCAGGCGGCCTTTGGCAGCAGCGGACACAATTGGTCGATAGTCCGGTTTAACGCGGTACCCACGGCACCCGACGACCCATCAATCTGCATCACCGCAGGATACAGGCGGCAAAACAGTTCAACGACGCCGGCGCCAGCAAGCGAGGGGTCTTTCTGGGCCACCCTCTTGATCTCACTGACCGCCTCCTTCATCCGCTTGGATGCGAGAGCCGTCCCCTTCCAGCCGTAAGCAGCCCGGCGAAAATGAGATTTGAATCTCCACTTATGTTTTGCCATAGCGCGTCATTCACGACCTAGACTTATAGGCCTCGCAGTGAAACTCCGGTTCACCTTGCTGGTCCGCTCGGTTCAAGGTGCAGAGGATCTCTTCCTTACCAGGCACATCGTCCTTGGCGCAGGAGATATATAGATCGGGCTTGGGGATGAGATCGGGATTCATTTCAGTCCCGTGATCTTCATAGAATTTCATACTCATGGTCTCATCTCTCGTGCTTGGATTCCATCGTTCAACTTATTGCTCATCTTCAGGCCCATCTTGAACTTTACCGTGCGTTTAGCTGGGACATGAACTCGTTCCAGGGTCTTCGGATTCTGTGCGGTTCGGGCTTGACGTGTCCGTGGCTCAAACACACCGAAGTCCCGAAACTCCAAGCGATTATTCAAGGCAAGTTCTACAACAATCTCGTCAAGAAAATGTTGGACCACCGCCTTAACGGTTCCCCGTCTCGTGCCCGTTCTCCTGGCGATCTGGTCTACAAGATCTTTTTTTGACACGGTTGACATCGATTGGACTCCAGAAACGCTCGGTAGTAAGGTGCTGGAAGTGTAGTCAATGATGACCCTGGCGTCAAACGTTGGAGAATGGAGGAACGAATGCCATGTCAGACATACATGAAACGCATTTGGGGTGTGTTCAGCAATCCTACCGTTGCACGACGGGCGGCTGGAGCTATAATCCACCTATGGGCAAGAAAGTCTATATTGGAAACCTCGGCCCTGATGCAGATCGAGGAAGCGTGGAAGCCCTGTTCTCAATGTTTGGGACGGTTGAGGACGCCTATATCGTCACTGACCGTCAGACAGGTCAGAGCAAGGGATTTGGGTTTGTCATGATGGGGAGTGATACCGAGGCTCAGGCGGCAATCCAGTCCCTAAATGGCAAACAGTGTGGGGAATACACCGTGATAGTGAACGAAGCCAAGAGCCAGGGATAAACGCGCTGTTACTGATCCGAGCATAGGAGTGAAGTTGTTATGTACGAACACATGATTGATAAGGAACGGGTCATTAAAACACTTGAATGGATGGTAAATACGCTGAAGCACCAATTCGATCAAGAGACAGGCCATGCACCGAGTATGGGGCCGAACCAGTATAGCCCGGAAATGACGGAGGCTATCGCGTTGTTGGCCGACCTCAAGAGAAGGTGAGTTCTGCTTGTGTTCAATCGTATACCTACGCTCGTCTATGGTAGAGTTCAATCGCTCGCTGTTCAGATTCTAGAATCACGATGATTGCCATTGCCTTAACTCGTGAACTTCAAAGTCACGAATTTGGAGTCGGCGCACACCCTGGACAATCAACGCTGGCGAGAACAAAAACGCTTCGCCCGCCAAAATGCCTACGGAAAAAAGTGTTTCTGGAGTATATAAGCAGGATCTTGCTGATAGAGATCAAACACTGTTTGTTCAGCGGTCTTGATTTCGTGATCTAATCCACACGCAGTCTTCTCATCAAAAGAACGTGCCTGCAATTTCAATCTATCGTACTCAGCGGCCATCAACTTACTCATAGCGCCAACCTTATGGGCATCCTCGTTAGCGTCACAGATCCTTGAACTGAATAGAACCTCTTGAAGTGTTTGATTCGGGTCGTCCTGGTACGTTGCCAACAGGCGCTCGTTGGTGGTATTCATTCTACGTTGGAGCGTTTCATAGTCCATATACGTGGTTAGCGACCAATACGATATTTCAGCAATATTGCGCCATAGGTGTCTATGGAGGTTTCTGTGATGGTGGCGCGGCGACGTAGCCATGTGATAGCATTAACCAGTTTGGACGGGTCGACGCTGACTACTCCCTTGCGTGGGTCAGATGGGAAAACGCCCGGATCATTGCCGTACCAGCCGCCAGGTATTCTGTGGACGATTTGTCGGTTTCTCATTTCAGTTCTCCTTTTAAGTTTCGGTTCTGGCCGCTTCCTCTGCATCTGGATGTCTTGACCACCAGGCATAGCCGCATGCTTTGCACTGGGACTATCAACTTTCCGGGCCTACGCTGTCGAAAGCGCTTGGTCTAAGCTGATGGTTTGATACTTGTCCCAAGGACGGTAGGACCGGGCAGGACGGCAACTGTGACCGCAACTGTGAGACCATTGACCACGCCGTTTTGACCAGCGAAAGCCAATGTCTTTAAGGGATTGCCGGATTTCTGTACTTGGCTTGGAGTCGAATTCAATCCATACCCACCGTCCGACAACGCGGGCGGGTAGATTCTGCGCTTTGCAGAACTCCAGGACTTCGATGATTGAGTGATTCGACTTGCTTCTTGCGGGGTGTTTCGGTAGGATTTCCATCGTTCTAAACTCCTTAGTCGTTTAGAGCCACGGTCCCGGTGTTGGTAGCACGCGGGGCCATTTTCTTTTGTGACTTGTCAATCAAGCCACTTCAATCACAAGTATAACAAAACATCGGAAGAATGAAAGTAAAACTTCAGAATAACTTTCATCTATACCAATAAGTCACTATGCTACAAGTAAGTTACAACACGAAAATAATTTTGAGTTTCTTCTTTTTAGTAGACCTTTCCCGTTAAGTTTCAAACGATGTCACGCCAATAGCAAGAGCCGTCTTACTGACACCGTGACATAGCTTTGTACGTATCTATTTGCGCAGATGTTCGTCGTGTGCTTGCCGTTTACCTATCCATTGCACGGGCTTTGCAGGAGGTGACAAGGCAATTCAAACCTCGAAGGATACCCGCTGAAAAGATGGTCGAAGGCAGGACAAGAGAGTGTTGTAGTCATGGACGAACTAGGCCAAGGACGTCACGTCCTGAACTCAAAGAGTCTTGGCATGATTCAGCAGAAAGAATGCTTTTTCAGACCGAAGGGGGGTGGGGTGGGGCAAGGGGGTGTCGATTCGCATGGGACCCAATAGCCTCTCCCCGCTCGTGCGTCTGAAATAATATATATTTTTTGGAAAATTCCGATTCCG
>JADFMM010000166.1 GCA_022563885.1 Planctomycetota bacterium
TGGCGATCGGCTTCACGTCCATTCCTACCCCAAGAAAGAGTCGTATCTGGTGCCACGTCAGTGGCGCCTGCGGCGGGATTTGGCCTGGTGGCGAACGTGGGTATGAAGAGGAACCGTACCTCGCTTAGACTGGCCTGCGGGGCGATACCCTGTACACTGTTGATGGTCAAGCGGACCTGCTGGGCCGTGGCGCCACCGAAATCGATGGTATTGTTGTGTGCATAACCCTCGGTACCCGTCGCCTGGGCCAAGGGCCCGACGCCGTCGAGAACGGTCCAGTTCTCGCCGTCGAGGGAGTGCTCGATGACCACATCCTTGGCGCCGAATCCCACGAAGGCCTCGATGAGCTGATTCGAGTTCCAGATCCACAGCTCGTGCAGCTTGTAGGCCCGGTCGAAGGCATACTCGAGGGTGGCGGGGATACCGCCGCTGATCCACATGTCGGCTGCAGAGACGCCATGGAGATCATCCACCAGACCGGAGCCGTTGATGGTATTCTCAGGCCCGGAAGCGCCGAATGAACTGGAGGCCGTGGCCGTGACAGAGGAAAGGGGGTAGGCGATCGGTTCAATCGTAAAGCTCCAAACGTCCCCTTTGTAAACGGTGAAATCAGGCGCTCCGTTGACTTCATCGACTCGCCAATAATACGTTTCACTGAAGGGAAGACGACCCGGATCAAACGCGCTTTCACTCTGGCCCTGGCTGACCAACACCCCCAGGGGATTGTCGGTCGACGCATCATTGACATCGTCGAAGGAAGTCCCAAGATACACGTCATGGGTGTTCGCGAACTCTCCAGGTATCCAGCTAAGCGCCCTATCCAACGCCACATCGGTATCCTCATTTTCCGGAGCGGGGTTGGAGGCCGAGCCAGGGCTACCCTCCATGGCCTGTGCAATCTCCTCCTGCGTCAGAGCATGGTTGTATATGCGAACGTCGTCAATAAGGCCGACAAAATTAGCACTGTGCTCGCCAGGACTAAAACCGATTCTGATCGTGTCATTGGGATTGTCAGGGCACCCGGAATAGGTTTCATTGCCTGTATGGTTCTCTCCATCGACATATATTAGACCTTCCCCTGAAGCTGCATCCCATGTCACGCAAACATGATGCCAGGTACCATCACTAACGGGAACAGTGTCATCGTTACGGACCCAGTCACAACCCCAACCTACGAGTTCGGCTCCACCATTACTCTGACCCTCCAAAGCTGGATCAGCGACGTAAAACTGCTTCTCTTGTGATGCCCAGGAAGTGTTGCTGTCGGACTTGGATACGATGCACATTCCAATCCGGGAGGTTTTTATCCAGGCGGTGATCGTAAAACTGTCGCTCAGGCTGGTCACTCCGGATGCGATATCCACGTAATTGCTACCATCAAATTCCAGCGCACCGCGTATCTTCCCAGGCACCCACTGCGGTGTACCATTGATGGTGCCATCGTGGCCGTTACCGGAGGTGTCATGTGCCACGCTACCAGAACCCTCATTGAACTCCCAATGAGCCACCAGATCAGCCGAGGCGCTACCCACCGTGATCAATACCAAAACAAGAGACACAAAGTCGATCCGTTTTCTGCACATAATTTTCCTCCTTCTCATCAAGGTATGTCGGAGAGAACCTATTCCTCAAGTAATCGAGACAGCGCTGTCGATGCCTCCGATTTGATGGACGGGCACGTCCATGAAGTCCATCATCGTGAGATACACGCCCTCTGCAGGCGCCCCGGGATGCTCCAACAACCTGCCCGGCACAATCCTTCCCCCCGCCTTACCGGCAATCATCATGGGCAGATTGCGTGAAAGGTGTTCGTTTCCGTCGGCAAAGGGAGAACCGTACAAGATCATACTGTGATCGAGCAGCGTGCCTTCTCCTTCCTGGATGTCATTGAGCCGATTCAAGAAATAGGCCACTTGCGTGTGGTGGAACTCGATCACCCTAAGGTACTGTTTGTACTTCACCTCGCGTGACGTCCAGGATGTCTTGCCGTCATCGTCTTCCGTCTTTCCCGAGACATCCCGCCAATGGGAGAGCGCGTGCCACATGCCCTTGACCTCGGGGATAAAATTGAAGTAACGATTGGTCTGCTCTTGATCGAGCATGAATGTCGCCACCCGCGTAGAATCGGTCCAGTACGCCAAGACGATCATGTCAAACATGAGACGGAGATAGGCCGCGTGGTCCTCGGGAATCTCTTGGGGGGGCCGAGGGAAGGTGGCCGCCCTCGCCCGGGCAGCGGTCCGCTTTTCCTCCGCCAAGACACCCATGCGCTTTTCAACGCTGCGCACCGCTGCCAAATACTCGTCGAGTTTGTGCCGGTCGGATTGGCTCACCCGCTTGCGTAGGTCACGCGCGTCTTCGAGTACCGTGTCGAGGGCACTGCGGCGACGGGTGTCGCCCGCATCACTCTCATCCCCGCCACTCCCGGTTAGGCGATCATAGACGGCTTGAGGGTTCGTTTCCCGAGGTACCGGGGTCGTGGCATTGCGCCAGGAGATGTTGCTGCGCAGCAGGGATTTGCTGAAACTCCCCTCGGGGCGAACGCTCAGCTCCATTGACGCGAAGGGCGTTTTTTCCCCGACCACTCGGGCAACGAGCTGATCCATCGAGGGTTCTCCGACACTTCTCGAACGAGAAATGCGGTCCCCTTCCGGACAGGGGCGTATGAGCCACGTGGCGCCCGCTCCGGGGTGGCTTCCCTTCGTCTCACTCTGCAATCCCGAGATGAACTGGAGATTCTCCATCAGGGGCTCGAAGGGTTTCATCCATTCGTTCATCTGGCGCAAGCGGCCACCGCTCACCTTGGGCCGCCAGGCCTCGTTGGGGACGCCGTTGGGAAGGTATAGGCACCCCATGCGCAGCGGCGGGACGTCCTGGGCTGCGGCTCGCGCGGAGCGCGGCTCCATGACGTCTAAAAGCGGGATGCCCATCATGACTCCCGTCGCTCCGCGTAAGAAAGTCCGACGGGGTATGTGCCAGTTCTTCAACATACGATTCTCCTGACTACCGAGGTTCCATCCGGTACCTAAACGGTTCACTCAATACAATCCCGTGGATGAGGGCCTTCGCGCCAGCATGGCCGTCTCTTTGCAGACGTTCCAGGATCAACTGCACCGGTCGCTCATCCGGAAAGGTCAGTTCGCGGCCCAATGCATAGACAAGGAGTCTCCTGGTGAGGTGCCGCAAGAAGACCGAACCCTTCTGATCGACGAGGTAGCGTTTCAAGTCTTCTACGCCGCGGAGGTGTTGCCCATTAAAGAGTGTCGCGCTGGTGTCCCGCTCATCGGTCCGCAGGCGTCCCACGGCGTCATATTGTTCCAGGGTCAATCCATAGGGATCGATGCGACGGTGGCACCCGGCACACACCTCCCGACTTCTGTGGGCTTCCAGTAGTTCACGTAGAGACGCTCCGCCGGATTCCGCCTCCACTGAAAGTTCGGGCACATTGGGCGGAGGCGGCGGCGGGGGTTCACCCAACAGTACCTCAAGCACCCATTTCCCTCGAAAGACAGGGCTTGTCCTGCGGGGAGACGAAGAAACGGTGAGAACGGCAGCCTGGGTCAGCAAACCGCCGCGGGCGGAATCGTTTAAGCGCACCTCTCGCCATTGGGGTCCCGTGATCTTCGCATAGCCGTAGTGAGCCGCCAATTCCCCATTCATGAAGGTAGAATCATCGTCCAGGAGTTTGAGCAGAGATCGGTTCTCTCTGACGGTGTTTCCGAAGAGCATGACGCTTTCCTTGCGCATCGACGCGAGTAGCGAATCTGAAACCTCGGGAAAACGCTCGGCGTCGGGTTTAACCGTATCGCCTAACCCCTCGGTGCGGAGCCACTGAAGCACAAATCGTTCGAAGAAGCGTTCGGCCTTGTCATCTGCCAGCATCCGATTGGCTTGTCGTATGAGTTCTTCCGGGTCCTGGAGTTTGCCGCTTTCCGCGGCTACCCGCAGTTCCGCGTCTGGCATACTCGACCAGAGGAAATAGGAGAGCCGACTGGCCATGTCGGTGCCAGACACCTCAATGGGCCCTTCGCCGTCCACGTGCTCTTCTGCTCGGAACAGAAAGGAAGGCGAGGTGAGCGCGACGGCGACGGGTTCCTGTAGCGCCACGTCAAAGGGCAGACCGGAGTCGATGCCTCCTTGAAATAGGCCGAAATAACGGGATACTTCGTCTTCCGTCAGCGCGCGCCGGAACGCGCGCCGCAGGAACTCCGTCAAGACCTGGGCACCCGCTTCTTGGACGGTGACAAATCCTTCGGGGGTCGGAGACTCCATGCCGCGCACCCAGTGAAACAGGGGATCGGGAAGTGAATTCTCCATCCCGTCTTCGGTCACGGCCGACATCATCTCGTCCGACAGGCCGTCGCCATAGAAGCGAAACTCCGCCAGGGCCGGCTTGGACCGCCGCTTGCGTCTGCCGATTTTTAGCGGATGATTCTGGTACCTCGTCCGGCGGAAATCGGCCCGCCGCACCAACAAGCGCCCATCCAGGTAGAGCGATGTTCGCCCGTCCCGCACCGTCAACCCGACCCAGTGGGGTTCCCCATCTCCAACGTCCACGCCCTCTGCGCGGAGTGCTCGTCCCTCCTGCAGACGGTACACCAGAGCGTCTTCCTCGAAGAAGAATTCCATGGATCCTCGCACAAAACCTTCGCCCCTAGGCGCCCTCAGAAAAATATGTCCCGACTCACCGTCGACTCGGGCAAGGACCGAAAAGCCCCCGTCCCCCATGTCACATCGCCGAGACGTTTGCGCCACAGCGACATAAACCGCCGAATCCTTCGCGAGGGGAGCCGATGGCCGCTTCGTCGTCAGTCGATCCAGCGCCTCGGAATCCGCCCAGACCGCATGGACGGTTTCATCCGCCGCTTCGAGTGCCTTTTCAAACCACAAGGGTTCCACGGTCAAGGTGTCGGCGGCGTTGTCAAACCCGTCCCCGATGGTCTGATCCTCTGGAAAGACGTGCGACGGGTCGAAGTCGATACCGAACAAGTCCTGGACCGTGTATGCGTACTCTCTGCGTGTGAGACGTCGGGGTGGTACGAATCCGGGATCGTGGGGAATCCGATCGATATCGACATGAGCAAGGGTGTGTGCCAGCCAATCGGTGATAAGCGTACGATCACCGTCGGGCAAAGCCGGCTGATCGTCTGGCGGCATGACTCCTCTGCGGAGCATGTCGAGGGCCTTTGTGAAGATCTGCCGTTCCTTCCACACCTCGAGAGCGCCCTGTAGATGAGAAAAATCAATACCCCCTTTGGCGACCCTGTCGTTGTGACATTTGACGCATCGCTGTTGAATAAGAAGCACCGCGGGACGATCTTTCGACGTGTAGTCTTGGGCGTCCACAGGCACGGGAACGCCGACAAAGAGAATGGAAGCCGCAATCACGGTTAGTTTGAGCATCGACCGCACGAGTCTTTCCTGGTGCTTTCCCAGCCTCGTAGTGCTATTTACATTCACTCATTTACAGAGTAAGATACCCTGAAAGGAGACCGATGGTCAAGCCAAAAGGTGGGCTCGGTCCCTAAGGTGCATGGGAATGGTCTTGCGACATGCATGCAAATCAATCACCGATATCGAGAAACGTCTGATGTCGATTCGATTCGAGACTGTCCTCTTCACCGGAGTAGCGATTTTCATGACCCTCGTCGCCGTCTGGGCAGACGATGCGACATTGGCCTCTTCACGCGCGGCATCCGTTCACAAGATTGGAACCACGACGATTACACTTTCTGAACCGAAGGACGGTGTACCCGCGCGCTGGGAAGAGGGCAGGTCGGGGTGTCAGACAGAGCCCATATCCATAGGATTCGACAAAGACGTCCGCATGAACGGAAACTGGATTCCGGCGGGAACCTACAGAATAACGCTTCAACGGGTGGCTGAAAATGATTTCCACGTGGTACTGAACCAAGCCGACTTCACTGGCAAAAAACTCGACGCCGAACTCTCTCGCGAAGTGTTGCGACTGGCCGTGCGTCCCTCTGACGCGCCGCCTACTGACAGGTTTCGAATAGGCATTGAACTCCTGCTGGAAGAGGAGGAAGAGGACACGGACGACGACGACGACGACGAAGAAGAAGAAGAAGAAGAAGAAGAAGAAGACGAGGGAGACGAACAGGACGAGGAGGACGAAGACGAAGGGGAAGACGAAGAGGAAGAGGAGGAGCGTGAGGAAGACCACGAAGAAGACGATAGGTCCGCCGAACTGTATTTCCATTGGGGTACGCGGAAAGTGGCCGTTCGTCTGGAAATGACGGGCATGCGCAGGCGTGCAACACCCGCCCCAGAGATGCCCAAGCCGGTTCGCACGCCATGGTCCGTCGTTCTCGCGTCGTTAGAAGCACTGGTTGCCGAGGACCTTGAAAAGCACATCGAAGCATTCGCGGACAATTTCGAGTCCGACTTCGACGATGGCGGCAGCGCTCTGGCCCATGCGCAGCTTCTCGGCCACATCCGACGCGGCGGTGGATTGGAGGGCCTGCTGCTGAGCCTCGATCAAGTCAACTGGACGGCAGATGAAAGAAGCGCGGAGTTTCGCAACATCGTGATCTACACCGCCGAGGATCGGTTTGTCTTCACCTATAGACTCGTGAAGACCGACGAAGGTTGGAAGACTGTCTATCTGGGCGCAGAGTGAATAACTGAGCGTTAGGGATCGGGCGATTATTTCGGATAGGAATCCGCCAGGCGTCTGGGATAGCTCCCGGTCTCGCAAGCCTTGTCGAAGACCTGCCGGGGAATCTTGCCGGTCACGCCGAGGGCCTCGGCGATGTTTAACACTTCAAGCGCAACCACAGGGTCGTCGGTCTCACGGAGGATGGTCACGAGTCCTCTGACGCCCGCGTCGGTGTCTCCCTGGACCGCGAGCGCCTCGGCGGCCGCGACTCGGACCGCGGGGACCGGATCGTTCAGCAGCTTCTTCAACTGTCCGGCGGTGGCCTGCGCCGACTCACCGCGAATAGTGCAACCGAGGGCGCCCCAGTAGCGCATCACCGGATGATCATGCTTCATCGCCGCCCGCAGTTTCCGCAGCCTCTTCTTTTTGGCGTCGCCGGCAGTGAGCGCGAGTTGAAGGATCTCTTCGTAAGGGAAGTCCTTGCCGTGCACATAGTCGTAGACCGTGCCCTTGGCGGAGAGTTCGTTGTACATGGATTCCGGCACGATTCCGGCATCGCCAATCTCCCGCATCTTGTTCAGCGTCGCTGCCCGCATCCTGGCCAGGCGTTTCTGGTGCTTGGGGTCGGAGGCCAGGTTCTTGACCTCCCACGGATCGGCCTGCGTATCGTAGAGTTCTTCGACGGGTTGGGGCGTATTCCAGAAGGAGGACTGTTCGGACGTCGTCTTGCCGGCTTGCTGCAGGGCGTAGAATGATTGCCAGCCGACCTGGCCGTGCGCATATCCGGCCAGAATGCCGCGATGGCGATGCGGATGGAAATTGCGGATGTAGCGGTAGCGACCGTCCGTCACCGCGCGGACGAAACGTAACATGCGGGAGTCAAATCGCTGACCAAAGAGGAACACATAGGGCTCGGCCTCGCGCTTGCCTGCGCCGAGAAAGGCGCGGCCCTGCATCTGCGCGGGAACTTCCACACCTGCCAGGCTGAGCGCCGTCGGCGGCAGGTCGATAAAGCTGACCGGACGATCGCTGGTCGTCCCCGCCTTGCCTGGCGCGAGGTGCGCCCACTTTTCGGGAAAGCGGCAGATCAGGGGAACGTGCGTGCCGGTGTCGTAGATGTATCGCTTGGCCCGTGGCAGGATGCCGCCGTGGTCGGAATAGTAGATGACGATGGTGTTCTCCCTCACCCCGGCGTCGTCGAGTTCCTTGAGCCAGGCGCCGATTTGCCTGTCCATCGCGGTCACGATGTCCATATAGGTGACCCAGTCCTGGCGGATCTCAGGCGTATCCGGCAGGTAGGGCGGGAGCTTGACCGAGGCGGGGTCGCGGCTGGGCTCCTGGGGGATCGTGCCGCTCTGGCGATAGCCTGCCGTGTTCCGCGCGAAGAGGCTGCTCTCGTGGCTGAGGGTCGTATTGAACACGGCAAAAAAAGGTTTGCCCTCGGGACGATTCTCCCAGTGAGCCTCACGGCCGCATTCGTCCCAATGGGCTTTGTCATTGGTCTCGAAGTTGTAGTCCGTCTTTGATCTGTTGACACAGTAGTAGCCGGCGTCGCGCAGATACGAAACGTAGGTCTTGAATTGCGACGGAATGGGGTAGCGGCTGCGCATATTGTGTGTTCCCATGCCGCAGGCGTAAAGTCCGGTGATGAGCGTGCAACGGGCAACGGCGCAGACCGGCGCGTTGGCGTAGGCATACCTGTAGCGAACACCATCGGCCGCCAGTTGATCGATGTGGGGGGTGTGTGCCTCTCTGTTGCCATAGCAACCAATCCAGTGGTGGCTGTTGTCTTCACTGGTCAACCACAGAATGTTGGGACGATCCACTGCGGCGGTGACGGAGGCGACGGCGAGTGTTCCCACCAGAACGGCTCTGGCGATGAGGGATTTTAGGCTTGTCATATCTATTCCTCTGGTCGTTTCGCTCTGCCATTGATTCAGAACGCTGGTTTCCATGTCAGGGAGTGATTCTATCACCAAAGGGCAGAAGGTTTCAAGGTGGAAATTGGCTTGGTTCACAAGAGTGTACATATGGGTAACAGTCCGTCTGATCTGTTTTCGTGCTCGTGCTCAGCCGAAGCGGTAATCGTAATCGAGAACGCCGAGAAGCCGATTACGAGTACGAGTACGAATGCGATTCCTACGTCGAGTCGTGTAACCCAGAATTGAACCAGGCCTGGAAATTGGCACAAAGCTCGGTTCAACTCCTTCCGCCTCTGTTCTGTACAAGACATTGACGCCGGCGTGACGCACATGTTAACCGGCTTTTTCCTGGAAAGTGCCTGTGCCCTGTCGAGGCCTGTGTTACAATCGGCAACCCGTGAAACCCACTGTCCTTAGTCTCTAGGCTGGAGAATGCAATGAAGACTTTTGTTGTCGGTTGCTCATTGATGACCCTGGTATTATCGCTGGGTCACGCGCAGGAGGGTTACAGGCTTCCCCCGCAGGTTGTCGTAGACCTTATTGACGCTGCGCCCGAACCTGCAGTCAGAATCAGTCCGGACGGCGACTGGATGTTGCTGATCGAGCGAGATGCCATGCCAGGTATCGATGACGTGTCGCGCCCTATGCTGCGGCTGGCCGGCGTGCGGATTGACCCTGTCGCCAATAGCCGGTTTCGCACCAGCTTTGATCGAGGCCTGTCGTTGCGAAAGACGGCCGGTGGTGAGCCCATCGAGATCCCCTTGGCGGATGACGCGAAACTGGCAGCGACGTCCTGGTGTCACGACTCCAAGTCGCTTGCTTTTGTTGTTGTGACGAAGCATGGATCGGAGTTGTGGATCACAACCGTCGGGGCACCTAAATCGCCCCGTCGCTTAACCGATCGACTCTCTACCGTCATGGGCGGATTTCAATGGTTGCCTGACGGCAACGCGATCCTCTGTCGACTGGTGCCGGAAAGCCGTGGCGATGAACCGACTCAACCGAACTTCCCCGTGGGCCCCAACATTCAGCACTCGTCCGGCAATACCTCACCCACCCGCACCTACCAGGACCTGCTGTCCAACCCCCACGACGAAGCGCTTTTCGAACACTACGCCACAAATCAATTGGCGGCGATTGACCTCGACGCCAACATCCATCTGATTGCCAAACCCGCGTTATTCGCCGGTGCCTCGGCATCACCCGACGGGAAACACATTTTGGTGACGACGGTGCAAAAGCCATTTTCGTATCTGATGACATACCGCTCCTTCCCGCGGAACATCCAAGTCTGGGACATGAATGGCAAGCTAGAATATGAAGTGGCTCGCGTCCCCTTGGCCGAGAATATCCCCATCGAAGGCGTTGCAACGGGACCTCGAAACGTCGATTGGCACGCGTCGGAGGATGCGACCTTGCTATGGGCCGAGGCCCTCGATGGGGGCGACCCACGAGTCGAGGTGGATCATCGCGATAGATTTCTGGCCATCGCCGCGCCTTTCGACGGAGACCCCGGTGAGCTGCTGAGAATAGAACATCGATCATACGGCGTGACTCACTTTGCCGACCCGGCGATGCTGATCACGACCGAATACGACCGAGACCGTCGCTGGGTGCGATCCCTCTTGCACGATCTCCATGGTCCAGGCACACCCCCCCGCATCCTGATGGACCGCAGCATACGCGATCGCTACGGCAATCCGGGATCGATAGAACTGAAGGCCCAGGAGAATGGTCACCGGGTCGTCCAACAAGACGGAGATTGGATCTATCGATTCGGCACTGGCGCCTCCCCCAAGGGGGATCTGCCCTTTGTGGACCGGCAGAATCTCAAGACGCTGGAATCCGAACGCCTGTGGCGCTGTGTGGAGGGGACCTATGAAAGGGCCGTCATGATTCGGAGAAAGAAGAATGGGGAAGAAACACCTCAGCTCATCACAGTGAGAGAGGACCCTTTCACTCCGCCAAACTACATGGCGAGAGATTTGGCCGCCGACACGAGCAAGGCACTCACCCATTTTGCCGATCCAACGCCACAAATCCGTGGTATCAAGAAGCAACTTGTGACCTACGAACGCAAAGATGGCGTGCCGCTTTCCGCCACACTCTATCTGCCGGCCGATTACACTCCGGGCACGCGGCTTCCACTCATCGTTTGGGCCTATCCGCGCGAGTTCAGCGACGCGCGTACCGCGGGCCAGGTGTCGGGCAGCACGTCAAGATTCACACGCATCCGCGGGATCAGCCACCTCAGTCTCTTAACTCAGGGTTATGCGATCATGGACAACGCGACCATGCCCGTCATCGGCGACCCTGAAACGATGAACGATACGTTCATCGAGCAAATTGTGGCGGCGGCCCAGGCGGCGATCGATAAGGCTGTTGAGTTGGGTGTGGCGGACCGCCATCGAGTCGGGGTGGCCGGTCACAGCTATGGCGCCTTCATGACCGCGAATCTCTTGGCACACTGCGATCTGTTCAAGGCGGGAGTGGCCCGTAGCGGCGCCTACAATCGGACGCTGACGCCCTTCGGGTTCCAAAGCGAACGGCGAACATTGTGGGACGCGAAGAGTGTTTACTTCGGGATCTCACCCTTCTTACACGCGAACAAGATCAATGAGCCGATCCTGTTGATACACGGCGAAGCGGATAATAATTCGGGAACGTTTCCCATGCAGTCGAGGCGCATGTACCAAGCCATCAAGGGCAACGGTGGCACGGTGCGACTCGTCATGTTACCCAAGGAGAGTCATGGGTATCGGGCGCGAGAATCCGTGTTGCATACTCAGGCTGAAATGATCGACTGGTTTGACGAGCACGTTAAGGGAACGGCAAACGATCGTAACCGTTCACGGAGTGAGGGATCGACAAGTGATGGCAAGAGTGTTTTGAACCGTAGAATATCCAACAAGGAACCGCAGAATGTCGAAGGATAGTGAATTCGATGGCGTGGAGCGGCTCATTGACTCGCCATCGAAACTAAGTGGTCAGCGTTAAGAATGCAAAAAAGAATCGGAAGCCGGGTATTGGTAAGATTGCTTACGAGAGGCGGTAACTTCACCATTGGACATTCCTTGTTGGATATTCTGCGGTTCAATTCTTGAGAGCGTACTTGTCCCGCAGAGCATCAGCCAAAACGTCCTTCTCTGACTGCTCATCCAACTGGAGTTGAGCCGTACCGGCCTCAGAAGTGGAGAGGTCAATTGCAGGCGTACTGAGCCAAGTATCATAGGGGTCCTCAGAAATAGGTCCCGGATGAGTCGCGTCATCCCACTCGTCTGGGTCGGCCACAGCAATGGTGCCCTGTCCTAACGTAAATTCTAAACGCCGTTGATTGTTGGCTACTTGCGTCCACCATTCCTTGTCGGTGAAGGCCCAACCGGCCCACTCGGTCACACCATCAGTGGCCGAATTGCCCACCCCGGGGACGCCACTCACGTCGTTCGTCCAACCGGCCGGCGGCGTGTCCGTCCAGACCGCCTCTCCGGCAAGTCTCTCTTCTACGTTCGGACCCAGTTGCAGACCCTCGAAATCCTCTGCAAGGAGTATCTGGGTGTTTTGGGCCTGCGCTACACCGCCGAAAGCCAAAACAAATGCCAACATGACAATTATCGCTAACTCTGCCCAGACTCGCCGATCCTTCGCAAAATATTCAGGAATCATGGTGAACCCGCTTGCCCTTCGGCTTTTCGACCTGTTTTCGCAGGTGGTCACGGCGCCCTCCTTAAAAAAACGAGGCCTGGTTCAAAACCATGCTGGCATGGGTATCATTCTGCCTACCCCCTTCGTTGTCGTTGTCAGCGAAGCGCTTGTCGTTGTCGTAATCGATTGACTTGTAGAGCCAATTCGCCGTTTCGATTACGACTACGATTACGACTACGATTACGACAACGATAACGATAACGATAACGACGACGATGATGGACAGTGGGACCGTGAACTGAACCACGCCAAAAAAAAGAGGGGCCTATGCCCGAAGATCCGGTATAGGCCCCAAACGAAATTCTATGTCCGCGATCCTGGCCGGCACCCACTCAACTCGAAGGGTCCGCCTGCATGAACGGACAGTGTCATCCTTGGTCCGTAGTACCAGGTGTCTTCCAACGCGATTCTACTCGAAGCTGATGTGAAGCAGTGGTGCGTCACTGGCACTCCCGTTAAACGACTCGGCTTCCCGGGTTCCCTCAGAGGGATTGGCCGGGTTGTCTCCAAACATCAGCACGATCGCCTCGCCC
>JADFMM010000167.1 GCA_022563885.1 Planctomycetota bacterium
AAAGGATGAAGGATGAAGAGTGAAGGATGAAGAGTGAAGGATGAAGAGTGAAGGGGGAAAGGGTGAAAGGGGGAGTGCTGGATTTGACACCATCGGATTGGGTGAATGACAGTTTGATGCACTGCATGATACTCGCCTCGTACTCAGCGCAGCGGTACTCGTAATCGTACTCGGTAGTTTTGATTTGAATCAGGCGTGTTTTCGAGTACGAGTACGATGGGAGACCTTAGCCCCTAGTCCCCTGCCGATACTCTTCACAAAGCGTGACCAGCACATCTTCGTGTGTGACACCAACATTCATCACGGTATCGTTGCCGCCATAATAAATGAAAATGGCACCATCGGCCTTGGCTACCGCGCCGCAGGTAAAGACCACATGGGGCACATGCACGTACTCCTCTTCACGGACCCGGCAGTCCGCCGCAGAAGGAAAGAGAATGGGAATGGAGGAGACCTTCACGCGCGTCGGGTCCGCCAGGTCGTGCAGCGCCACGCCCAGGCAATAGGGATTGCCGTCCATGGTCGATCGCACCCCATGGAAGAGGTTGAGCCAGCCATGCGCGGTCTTGATCGGCGGTGCCCCCGGACCAATCTTATCTGAAAAGGCGCCGGGTCCACCGCCGATCTGCATCACGGGCCGTTCGGCGATTTGCCAGTTTTGTCGCCTCCAATCGGCGGCGTAGCCGATGCGAATCTGCGTGAACTTACCACCGACGTCGCCCTCTGTGACGTCGTTGGGTCGAAAGAGCCCAACAAAACGATCCCCAATCTTCTCGTTGAAGAAGACGACGTTCCGCATGTCATGCTCCAGGACGGGGCCATGACGGACAAAGGTCACAAAGTCCTCGGTAGTGGCCAGCGACACCCGGACGCGATTCTTCACCGTCGCATGATAGGCACTGTAGGTGATGGCGTAGCAATCTCCCATATCCATGATGCGGGGATCTTCGACGCCACCGCCTTCATTCTCGATCAAGGCCTCGCGATCCACGCCCTCTGCGAACAGGTCCGCCGCCGTCGCCGGTTTCAGCGCGGGCTCGGGTGACAGGCGCCAGTTCCGCACGCCGTTGGGACTGCGGGCCAGGCCCAGCACGCTCAGGCCCGAACGCAGATGGGCGCGAAAGAGCAGCAGCGTCTCATCGCTGCGCCTCACCACGCCCGCATTGTGCACGGTCGTGACCTGTAGGGCCGGGTCCTGCCACACCGCGTTCACCTCTCTCGCCGTCAGGATGGGATTATCGGGAAAGCGGACTACCGGTCGGTTTAGATCCACGGTCACGGAGGGACCGGGCCCTAGAGAGACGGTCCGTTGACATAGGTCCATTGGAGGTTCCTTGAGTCCGTGGCGTTTTCAATGGCGAAAGCAACTATTGGGTGTTGCTTTTTTGGGTCTTCTTGACACAGCGGAAGCCGGTATGGGATAGTCCCGTATCGTAGGCAGTGCCGCGACGTCCGGCGGGACGATAGGCGGCGCAGTAGCAATCGTGACAGAGGAATGACCCTCCGCGGGTGACACGCTGCAGTTCATGGGGGCTGCGGGGATCGAAGTAACGCGAGGGACCCACGGGGTTGACCACCGCCGCAGCCTGGCCCGCTCGCTGGCGATAGAGGTCCACTCGCCACCAGTCCCCGCACCACTCCCATACGTTTCCGGCCATGTCGTAGAGGCCGTAGCCATTGGGTGGATAGGATTTTACCGGGGCGGTCCGGGCAAAGCCATCGGCCTTGCTGTTCCTATGGGGGAAATCACCCTGCCAGATATTGGCCTGAGGTTTTGCCTCGGAGAAAGGCTGGTTGCCCCAGGTGAAGGTCGCCGACTTCAAACCACCGCGGGCGGCGAATTCCCACTCCGCCTCCTTGGGTAGGCGTTTGCCCGCCCACCGGGAAAAGGCCGCCGCGTCCTCCCAGCAGACATGCACCACCGGGTGGTTTCCTCGGCCGCGAATGTTGCTGCCCGGTCCTTCAGGATGACGCCAGTCGGCGCCGATCACCCAAGACCACCAGGCGTTTATGTCATCCAACGGCACGGCATGATTGGGTGGGGCGAAGACCAAAGATCCCGCCTGCAGCACCTCGTCGGGTGGCTTGGGTGTTCCAGGCGGAAGCTGTCTCTTGAGTTCTTTCCATTTGGGTTTTCGTTCCGCATAGGTGATGTATCCCGTTGCCTTGATGAATGCCGCAAACTGCGCGTTGGTGACTTCGGTTTCGTCCATCCAGAAACCGTCCACTTTCACCTGATGAGCGGGTTTCTCCACTTCGTAAGAGAGTGTGTCTGAATCGGGGGACCCCATGGTGAAGACACCGCCGGGAATCCAGACCATGCCCGGAGGCTGTCCCTTCGGTGAGTCGGCGCGCGTCGCGTACGGCGCAGCCATGATCACGGAGACGACAGCAATGATGAAGACTCCCACCCTGTCCGTGAACCGGGTATGAGACAAGCCTGTGTTCAGACGAAACGCGGAATGCCCGACGCTTTGTGGCCGGGCAAAGCCAACTAGGGGCCCCGACAAGGGTTTCTCACAGAAGCCCTGACCGCGCAGCATGGGATAGGGTCCGATGAGGGACCGGCGCAAACGCAGAAGCAGGTCAATCACTCTCACATAGCCACTCATAGACGCTCCAAGAAAAGGATGGGGCAACCGGGCGTAGGTCAGTCTTTCCCAATTGCCGAGCCAACTCATGGACTGACCTCAGCATAATCATGTTCGACGCGCTGTCCAAGATAATTCGTGACTTGAACCGCGTTTCCGTCCGAAAAAGGGCCAGAACGACGCTCGCGTCCCATAGGCTGACGACGTGTCAGGCTGACGACGTGTCAGGCTGACGACGTGTCTCAGATAGAGCCTTGTACGGCTGACTGTGCGTTTTTGGAGCAAGTAGAATGCTGTGATTTTCGGCGGGGGGCATTTGGCTTCAAGGCCCCTCCGTCACCGGACCAATCTAGAGCCTTGACAATATACAAACTTTGTATGTATATTGAGAGAGCGATTGAAAGGATATAACGATGGCGACTACGGTTAATATTTCGTTTCAAGAAAGCCTACTCTCGGATATTGACAAGCAGGCCAAGAGTGAACGGCGTTCCCGTTCAGAGTTGGTGCGGGAAGCTGCTCGTTTGTACATAGAACACAAGAGACGTTGGAACCAAGTCTTCGCATTGGGCAAAGCGAACGCAAAGCAACAGGGTTTGAGCAAAAACGACGTCGACGCCGAAATTCAAGCGCATCGCAAAGCCAAGAGGTCCTAGACAGCAATCGGATGGAACGGATTGGAGCCTTGCATGAAACGGACGCGCGTCGTGCTTGACACGAATATCTTGGTCTCTGCGATCGTCTTCGAAGGGCCGCCTCGTAAAGTCCTGGAAATGGTCATTGGCGGGGATGTCAACTGCTCGCTCTCTTTTGCCATCCTCGATGAGTTGAGGGATGTGCTTCAAAGGCCCAAGTTCGGCTTTTCACCGGATCAGACTGTCGCGGTCATCGATGAGCTAAACGGTATCTGTGACATGTTGAATCCACCTCGACGCATCCGAAGGATAAAATCCGATCCCGACGACAACCGTATCCTGGAATGCGCCGTGGAAGCTCAGGCGGACAGCATCATATCAGGCGACGCTCACCTGCTGGAACTCGGCGACTACCGGGGAATTCCGATCATGAGTCCATCTGATTTTCTGAAATGTACCTGAGCGATCGCGCAGAAATAAATCCACGACTTAGAGGGAGCAAATTGGCGTTAGACCGGGTCGCGTCGATCGAGCGAATCCACAGGCAACAACCCGATTCCTAGCGCAGATCTTGTTCTGTCGGTGGAAACGCCTCCATGATCTCTCGCACCATCCTGTCGGCGGCAGCCTCCGCCTTCTTGGGACTCTTGTAACGTCTCACGGCTCGGCTGAGCCAGCCGCGCCAAACGAGTTCGCCTGTCGCACCATCCACGATGTCGATAAAAACCGTGCCTTGGTCATAGGTCGTCACATGCGTCATGCCGCTATGCCAGCCAAAGCCCCCATAGGGATAGAGCATGCCCCCAGTTTCGTGGATCTGGATGCGTTCGCTCACCGTGCCGTGAACGAACACCAGAAAATCACACGCTCGGCTCTCCGTCAGGACGAATCCCTTCTCTTGGAGCACGGTATCCACGGCCTTTGCAATGCGCTTCTTGGTCAAGGGATCCGACGCCAGCGCGTCGGCGGGATGGACCTCTTTTTGCAACCACCGATAAGTCTTGTAGGGGAGGAAATCCTGCTCCGGATCATAGTCCGTCCTGACCGCGGAACATCCGCAAAGGCCCAGTAGTCCGCTGAGTACGAGTGTTATTGAAGTGCATCTCATGTTACTATGCTCCCGGCTGCTTAGGGACCGGCAAGAAATAACTTGGACTTTTGAATGCCCAATTGCACCCCATCTTGGATCGCTTCTCAATCACGATATCCGCGACGTAGAACTGCTACGCCTGTGGTTTCGCTCAATCGGGCGCGACCCAATATGGGGCACACTTGGACCCCAAATTGTCCAACTTATTTCTTGCCGATCCCTTAGGGACTGCCAATCATCCCTATTCACCGTTTACTGATTACTGGTCACCGATTACTGATTACTGATTACTGATTACTGATTACTGATTACTGATTACTGATCCTCTCCCCCCAGCCGACTTGCCTGCATTTGAAAGTACTGCCGAGCCTGCTGCGGCAGCGCCGCATTCCCAGCGCCTTGCCGATAGATACCCCTGGCCTGGACGAAGTCACCCTTCGCTTCAAAGAGATGCGCCAACAACATGTAGGCGTCGGGATAGGGAACTTTATTGCCCACGACTCTGCGCAAGACCTGGATCGCCTGCGAAGCCCGGCCCTGCTCCTTCAGGTAGAATGCATAGGTATAGCCGTACTTGGGATCTTCCGGCCGCAACTCATGGGCCTTCTTCGCCATGGCCAGTGCCTCAAGGGGTCTTGTTTCGGTCAGCATCACGCCGAGATTGAAGGCCGCAGTGGCGGAATTGGGATCAATGCTTAGAACCTTGCGATAGGCCTGCCGGGCTTCGTTCATGCGTCCCATCTCCCCCAGCAGCATGGCGTAGTTGGTCTGGGTGATCACACTATTGGGTTCGATGGCCAAGGCCTTGCGGAAGCTCTGGGCGGCCTTGTCGTCTTGTTGCTGAGCGTTATAGACGAAAGCGGCATTGACATAGGGCGGTACGAAATCGGGTCTCAGCTTGATCGACGTTTGATAGGAGGTGAGGGCGTGGTCCAGCTTGCGTTGCGCCATATAAATGTTGCCCAGATTGTAATGCGCCGCATAGTCGTCCGGACGAGATATCATGCCCCGCGTCAACTCGGCCATGGCATGATCCAGATCCCGTTGTGCGTCCTTCTCAAGCTGCCCCCTGGGGAGTGATGCCAGGCTGGCCGCAGCACGTACGCGCACCAGACGCAGGTCGTCCGTGGCGGCCTTGAGCAGCGCCTCCACCACTTCGCCGGTCAGGTACCCGTCCAACGCCTCCGCCGCCGTGGCCCGCACAAAGGGGGATGCGTCCCGTTCCAACAATTTGATCAATACCGGCCACTTGTCGTCAGAGGGGCAGGCCCGCAAGAGCCGAATCAGCGAGGCGGTGACAATCTCCTGTCGGTCGGGGCTTTGAATGTAGTTCAGGATCTCCTCGAGTTGAGACCAGTCCTCCTTGCGCGCCTGGTCGATGTAGGCGGCCAGTTTCATTACTTCGGCCTGGCGTGAGTCCCTCTCCCATTCAGTGACCTTCTCCTGAGCCCAGGTGGCGTCCTGATCTTGATGACAGAGGTTGCAGGCGTTGGGCGATTGGTATTTCAGGGTGGCGGCGGGGACGGGCGGCCGCATCGAGTGGTCCGTGCGATTCATGTGCGCGAACTGGGTCATGGGCATGTGGCAGGAAATGCACCGGGGGGCGCCGGGGCCCTGCTGATGCTTGGAGTGCTCTGCGACCTGGCCCACGTTTTCCTGGTGACAGGGCAGGCAGGCGTGATTGGCCGTTTCGGGCGTATTGAAACGATAGCGACCGCTGGAGGTATGGCAGTGCAGGCAGTCAAAGGTGCCCTCTTGGAGACAGGGACTCATGCGCCAACTGGTCATGGTGTAATTCTCGCCCAGGTCTCGACCGTCGGGATAGAAGTCCGGATTCTCCAGGGCGACGAGATCGAAATGATCGAAGTAGCTGTCCCCCGGTTTGAAAGAGGGACTGATTTCGCTCATCTTGGCGTGACAGGTGCTGCACATCGAGTTGGTCTGGTCGGCACTGAAGTTGCTGGTGCTGATGAGTCCCAGGCTCTCAGGTTCCACGCCGGTTGTTTGGGCCAATTGATAGGCCTTGACATGTTCCTCGGCGGGTCCATGACAGGTCTCGCAGTTGATGCCGGGCTCGGCCCAGGTCGTGTTGTAGGTGTCGGTCTGCAAATCGTAGTTGTTGGACAACTGGCTGACATGGCAACTGTAGCAGCCGGTGTTGAAGGTGTAGAGCGGGTCGGTCCAGTGGACGGGGGCATCCTCTTGGCCCCCGGGAAAATGACGCACGCCGCTGGCCGCCGTATCGAACCACTTCTTCGTGTTGACATTGTAGGCGAGGGGCAGGGTCTGCAGGCGTCCTCGCGTATGGGGCGTCAAGAAGTAGTAGACGTTCTTGCCGCCCAGCACGTGCGCGAACGGGTACTGCTTCTTTCCTTCGGGACCCTGCTCCAAGATCACGCCCTGGTCGGCCCGAATGTCGCTTCGGTAGGAGTAGGCCCCAATCTGGATCGCTTCATCGTGTGTCGTCAGATTGCCCGCGGCAAATTCGGGCGAGTAAGGTTGCATGGCGAGCCCATGGTGGGAGGGGGCCCACAACTGATAGAAGCTTTCGTGGCATTGACGGCAGCTCTGGGAACCGATGTAGCGATCGGGACCTTCGGTCGTGGAAATGGGAGACGCCAGCGCGGGTCCGACCCTTGAGGGTGCCCAGATGACGCCAATGGCCCAGACGGCGATCAACGCCAGCACCAGGGGCCAAGGCCCTCGGTCGGCACTGCTTCGCTCACTCATGGTTGGCTGCTCCTTTGGAACCGCGCATAATTAAATGATCCCTTTCTCCTCTCATCTTCACGTCATCTTCAACCGCTTCTCAATCGCGAAATCCTCCGCAGTAGGCCAACTACAACTCTGGTTTCGCTCAATCGGGCGCGACTGAATTTGACGCAAATCTGAGCGACAAATGACCCATTTAATCATGCGAGGCTCCTTATCCAAATAAAAGGCCCCTCAATGACCAAAGTCTCCAGTGAATGGACAAGCAACGTCACGAGAACTCAAGTGCGCCTGTCCGTCGGCCGGACAGAGCCTAGAGACCGGCTAACGACATACTACCGAAAGCCTGCCATGGAGGCAACTCCCTCCGTGGAACACATTGACATCCGGTGATCCCCTAGTATACTCCGCCGACGAAAGAGTTAGGCCCCTCATTGCAGAGGCAGTCCTATGACGATGCAGACCCACAAGCAGCTCTTTGCCAAGGCCAAGCGCTACATCCCCGGCGGTGTAAACTCGCCGGTGCGGGCCTTCCAGGCCGTCGGTGGCGATCCCATCTTCATCGAGAAGGCCAAGGGGCCCTACCTTTACGACGCCGAAGGTCACAAATACATCGACTATTGCGGCTCCTGGGGCCCCATGATCCTGGGCCACGCAAGGAAAGAGGTCCTGTCCGCTGTGAAAGCCGTGATGGGTCGGGGCACCAGCTTCGGCGTCACCACCCGCTTGGAGATCGAACTGGCGGAGCGCATCGTCAAGGCAGTCAAATCCGTCGAAAAAGTCCGGCTGGTCAGTTCCGGTACCGAGGCGGTGATGACGGCCCTCCGCCTGGCCCGAGGCGCGACTGGGCGAGACAAGGTCATCAAATTCATCGGCTGCTATCATGGCCATGTGGACCATATGCTGGTACAGGCCGGATCCGGCGCATTGACCTTAGGGACGCCCAGCAGCCTCGGTGTCCCGCGGGACTTCACCAAGCACACCCTTCTGTTGCCCTACAACGATAAGGCGGCCTTGCCCAGGGCCTTTGCCAAGTATGGGGATCAGATCGCCGCGGTGATCGTCGAGCCCGTGGCGGGAAACATGGGCGTGGTCGTGCCCGAACCGGCCTTTCTCAAGAAGCTGCGGATCCTATGCACGAAAAACAAGAGTGTGCTCATATTCGACGAGGTCATCACGGGTTTTCGTCTGGCCTACGGCGGCGTACAGAAAGGCCTGGGCATCGATGCCGATCTCACCTGCCTGGGTAAGATCATCGGGGGCGGCTTTCCCATCGGCGCCTGCGGAGGCACGGCGTCGCTCATGGATTGTCTGGCGCCGCAGGGTAAAGTCTATCAGGCCGGCACGCTTTCAGGGAATCCCGTCTGCGTGGCTGCCGGCATCGCCACGCTGGATCTGCTCAAGGAACTCAAGCCCTATCGGGAACTCGCCCGCAACACGGCAGAATTGTGCCGGGAAATCGGCGTGCGACTTAACGGCAAGGGCATGAGTCACACGATCAATCAGATCGGCTCGATGTTTACGCTCTTCTTTGGTGTTGAGAAAGTCACTGACTTTGGTTCCGCGATCAAGTCCAATACGGCGCGGTATGGCGCCTATTTTGGTCACATGCTACACTCGGGTGTCTACCTACCGCCCTCGCAGTTCGAAGCCAACTTCCTCTCCACCGCGCACAGCGAACGGGATCTGGCCAGGACGCTGAAGGTCATCGACGCGTGGGACATGGGCGCTGCTTAGCAGGTCACTTGGGTGGCGTGCCCCCTGGCATTTCCGCTTCGGCGTCTGATCCATTGGAGAGTTCCTCTGCATGGGAGACGATCCGTCCCACGGTCTTCAGCGCCTCTGAAGGGCCCTGCTCTTTGGCCACCACGTTGACATTCTTGATCAGGCAGTAGAGGAGTTTGTTGACGATCCGTTTGACCATAGGCTCCATGGCGTCACGAGAAGAGGCCTCCGCCTGGCTCCCCGCGAAGAAACGATCGAGTTCACGGTCAGTGACTTGCATGAAGGCCTCTTTGAGCTGACCGATGAGCGGACCCAGATCACGGATGCCAAACCACTCCATGAAATCGTGGGTGCTCTCCCGCACAATCTCCAGTCCGACGGCCACGTCTTGTTCACGTGATTTCTGATTCTGCTGGGCGGTGCCGGCCAGGTCGTCCACACTGAACAGGTAGACGCCCTCCAGGTCGTGGATGGTGGGATCGAAGTTGCGGGGTACGGCAATGTCAATGATGAGCAGCAGCGGTCGCCGACGTCGCCGCAGGATTGACTTCAGGGCGGCCTGGTCGTAGAGGAAGGTATCGCAGGTGGCGGAGCCAATGACGATGTCGGCGTTCACAAAGGCATCGTCGAGTTCCTCCCAGGGGCGGGCCGAAACCTGATACTGTCGGGCCATCTCCTGGGCCCGCGCGAGTGTTCGATTGATGATGACCGTCTCCTTGCACTGCACATGCAGCAGATGTTGCACGAGCAGTTCGCCCATCTCGCCGGCACCGATGACCAGGGCCCTAGCCTTGGTCATCTTGCCGAAGAGCTGTTGGGCCAGTTCAATGGCCACGCCGGCCACGCTCACGCGGCCCTTGGCGATGCCCGTGGTCGCATGGATCTCCTTGCTGGTGGCGAAGGCGGCGTGAAACAGGCGATTCAAGACCTTGCCCGTCGCCTGCCTGTCACAGGCCAGCTTGTAGCTGTCCTTGACTTGCGAGACGATCTGAGACTCGCCCACCACCAGGCTGTCCAGACTGGAGGCGACTCGGAACAAATGGGACACCGCCCTGGCGCCTTCGCAGATATAGAGTGAGTCCTTAAACTGACCCAGGTCGACTTCCCGATTCTCAGCCAGGTACTGGGCCAGCTCTTCGCCCGTCTCCCATCCCTCTCGATCGGAGGCACTGTAGATCTCAACCCTGTTACAGGTCGAGAGCAACACAAACTCTCCCCGTGGGAAGGCCTCGCGTAGTCGGCTCAGCGCCGCGGCCGTTTCCTCGGCACTGAAGGAGAGGCGCTCTCGGATCTCGATGGGAGCGCTCTTATGGTTCAATCCGATTAAAAGGATCTTCATTGAATGCGTTTGCCTTCTTATCAGGTGAGAAGGTTTTCAGGTAAAGCTGTGTTGGGTACCACAGAATAGAGGGACACCCACCAAGGAAAAGATCATCAGAAAAAAGGCCAAGAGGCTGGAATAGGCGAGGGCTTTCTCTTTGACCACGCCCAAGGCGTGGAGTACCCAAACGAAGGCCATCAAGAGCCAGGCACAGGCCACCACGACAATCTTCGGATCCATAAACCAGTCCTGAAGGTCCATATCCGGCGCGGCGGCCTTCATCTGCCAAATGATCAGTCCGATGCCGCTGGCCAAGCCTACCGACAGCGTGACAAAGCAGCCTTTCACGCCGAGTAAGAGGGAGGCCTGTAACCACTGAATGGAGGGGACGCGTCCCAACACCTTCATGACCTTCTTGTGCTTGAGACGATTGCTGGTCACCAAAAAGAGTGAACCCGCGACCATGGAAAAGGTGATGAACGCGGTGCTGATGACCATGGCGATGCTGTGAAACACCACCCAGGGCGTGACCTCGACCTTGGCGGACGAACTGGCGGGTTCCGCAACCATCCCCGTCAGCAGCGCCAAGCCAAGGATCATCCAGACCATGACCGAACTAAACCATATCTGGGTCACGGCGATGCTCAACAGTATGTAGAGCAGATTGAAGACGATGATCAAGACCAGCATGGACTCGAAGAGGCCGGTCAGGGGCACGGCCTGGGCCTCGACGGCACGCATGACCAGGATGATGACCTCCAGGCAGGTCGCCAGGCAGATCAAGGGCATGAGAAGCCGCGGGTAGGATTGACCCGTCGGACGCAACTGCATGTATCCGATCAGCGCGGCGCCGGCGCAGAGGACACCCGCGCTCAGGAACAGGACTAGTTCAGGAACAGGCAGATGAACCATTGGGTTCCCCTTTATCCATTTTAGACGCAGTCGAGTGCGGTATTGGCATCCGCACTTGCGATTGTATCACACCTCGAACCCACTATCCCAAGCTATTTTCCCGGCGACGCCGGCCTCGGGTGGCCCTCCTCTCTTGCATGGAATTGGACAGTGTCCCCGCCCGACTTCACCGCCACTGGACAAGCACGGAAGGTGGGCCCCACGAAAAGCCTTGAAAGAGCCATGAGCTTGCGTTACAACACCGAGCGTGCAGTAAGGGACCGGCAAGAAATAACTTGGACTTTTGAATGCCCAATTGCACCCCATCTTTGACCGCTTCTCAATCGCGAAATCCGCGACGTAGGATAGCTACGCCTGTGGTTTCGCTCAATCGGGCGCGACCAAATCTGGAGCACACTTGGACCCCAAATTGTCCAATTTATTTCTTGCCGATCCCTAAGGGTCAAAGGGAAAGTATAGGAGCAAATGGAACTGATCATTCGTCTGAATCTGCGGGCCGTTTCACTGGACCGCCTCAGAACTGGGTAAGCATGTGATATGGAATCGATTCGGATCGCCAGTCGAGCCAGCATGCTGGCCCTCGCCCAATCCCATCAGGTCCGCGATCGACTCCTTGCACTCGAGTCCGACCTGGAGGTCTCGATCGTCCAGGTCACGACCCTGGGCGATCGTGACAAGTCAGACTTTCTTTACAAATCTGAATCGGTAGGCTTTTTCTCCTCCGAGGTCGAAAAGGCGCTACTGGAGGACCGAGCCGATCTGGCCGTGCATAGCCTCAAAGACCTACCCACGGCCATCACCGACGGACTCTGCATCGGCGCCATCCCCCAGCGGAATCGGGTCGCCGACGCGCTCATTGCGGGGCAATCGGTCCAATCCATCGAGGACCTGAAGGCCGGCGCCACCATCGGCACATCAAGCCTACGCCGTATCGCGCAAATCCGTCGGAAACGAACCGACCTTCAATGCGTCCCCCTCCGGGGCAACGTCGAAACCCGCGTCAACAAGGTGCTCAGTGGAAAACTGGATGCCATCGTCATCGCCTCGGCGGGACTCGACCGCCTGGGCATGTCGGACAAGATCTCCGTCGAACTGCCGCTCTCGGAGTTTGTCCCGGCCCCCGCCCAGGGGGCACTTGCCATTCAGACCCGCTCGGGCGATTCGGCGCTTAGAAATCTGGTCGTCCAACTCGATCATCCGGAGACCCGTCTCACTGTGGAGACGGAGCGACTCGTACTGGCCCACACGCAGGGCGGATGCAGCATCCCCCTCGGTGTCCATGCCACCCTCGATGGAAACGAACTCACTATTCACGCCCTGCTCATCGATATCGAGGGCAAGGTGTGCATCGAACGGACCTCGACGGGCCCCGCGGCAGAGGCTCCGACACTGGCACGGGACATTGCCACGGAGCTCTTGGACCACGGGGGCCAGGCCATCCTCGACCAGATTCGCCTTGAACGTGACGCAAAGTGAGCGGACTGCAACACTCGATGGAATCGGCATCGCAAGGTCCCTTGAAGGAGCGTGCAAGAATCGTCTGCAAACGCAATGTAAAATCCGAATATCGAAATGCGAAATACGAAACAAATTCTAAATCAGAATTCTTCAATGACAAAAACACAGGAGAACGGCCCATCTTGAAGAAGCACAGAACGGGCGGTTTAGAATTTCGGTCATTGGTATTTAGAGTGCCTACCAAAATGAATCGTCGCACCGAAAACGAGCGTTTTTGTGTCTGGCAAGGAAGGCGAAGCAGGCTCTCTAA
>JADFMM010000168.1 GCA_022563885.1 Planctomycetota bacterium
CAGGGGCCGTGCTTTCTTCATAGACCTAGAATTGAATGCCCAGGTAATGGGTGCCATGCCCAACGTTCAATGGCGAGTCATCTTCGGTCTGGCCCGTTATGGTGGCATACGCATGCCGTCAGAGCTTATACCGCTGAAATGGTGCGACATCCATTGGGAGCGTGGCACGATCCTGATATCCTCCCCGAAAACGGAACACCACAAAGGTGGCCAGTCTAGGCTGACCCCACTTTTTCCCGAATTGCGTGAGATTCTCCTGGAAGCCTTTGAGCAGGCCCCAGAGGGCGCCGAGTATGTACTTGCTGACAGGAAAGCAAACCGGGTGAATTTGAGGACGCAGTTTACACGGATTCTGAATCGGGCAGGTATTCTTGTCGAACCCAAGCTGTTTCAGAATTTGCGGGCCACCCGGGAGACGGAACTTGTGGAAAGCTACCCCAATTCATGTCGTGTGCGACTGGATCGGAAACAGCCCCGCTGTGGCTGACAAGCACTATCTCCAAACCCATCCAGAGCATTTTCTAAAGGCGACGCAGAATCCGACGCAGTCAATGTCCGCAGGGCCTCGCAATGCCTCGCAAGAGGAAAAGGCCCAACCTGGTATAGACAGCGACTTACGAGAAAATGCGAGTGACTGCGAAACCCTGCAAAAGCCAAAAACACGCCCGGGAGGACTCGAACCTCCAACCTTCGGATTCGAAGTCCGGAACTCTATCCAATTGAGCTACGGGCGCGTTCGATTCTAAGGCTAGGCTTTGTCGGAAAACTTGCTCGTTGGCCCGAGAGCGAGCCATTTTTTCGCCTGGCAAAGACGGCGATATTGGTTTCGTCGTCGATACAGCCGGATGCATCCAAGCGAAAAAAGGGCCGCTCGAAGCCAGATCGAATTTTCCGGCAGAGCCTGATTCATATAACCCCTTCCATCACTGCCTGTCAATCATCAAATCGTGGACCTCTTCAGGGCCGGCGAGCTGGAAACCAAAGTGTCTGTTTTTCTCTGGATACCATCGAGATCGTCGGCGCGATCCGTACGCGCAAGGGCTGCGCTGCCATGGTGTATTTGGATGCCGCGGGCGTGGAGATGAACGGTTGAGAAAGGCCACTGATTCTGCTAGGCTCTGTCTGAAAGATTCGTCGTCGGCTTGAGAGCGAGGAATTTTTTTGTCTGGCAAAGACGGCGAAGCAAGGGATATTGGTTCTATCGTCGATGCAGCCGGATGCCGCAGGCGGACAACTGCGGCTGCCTTGATCCGATAGTAGCTGCGACAGCAGCAGGTAAAACAATTCAAGAAAAAGGGCCGCTCGACGCCAGATCGAAATTTCAGATAGAGCCTAGATTCGGCTTTGTCGAAGCCGTGCGGTATTCAATTGATTCGGTTCTCAAGTGCTATGGTAGGTCCGGACACTCCATCGAATGAACCGGTTGTGTACAAGACCACGCTGTCATCCGGTGGGACTTGGGTCTCCGGGATCTACGCAAGATTCGTCACCCCTGACAGAAACCGCCCACAGGACAGTCTCGTCGTAGTTCCTACCGATGTGAGTGCCCTTGACGAGCAGCACAAGCGCGGAGCGGTGGTCGCCCAAAATGTGTATGCGGTGCCCCTCGACCTCATCATGGGTCAACTGAATCGGACCGCAGCATTGACCGTTCTGCTTAAGAGCCCTGAACACAGAATGAGAGAAGAGCACATCAGCCAGATCCTGGACAGCTTAGAGAGCATCGCCGAGCACTATATCGTTCCGGCCTAGCCCCAGGCCAACAGCGGTGTCTGTGTCCAACTGGCCATGTCACACCTAAGGGAAGATGCCTCTCATTTCATAGACTTCGTTGATGTGTTCGAGGGCGGCGCACGTGGAAGCCACACGCAAATCACATTGCTGCTGCTTGGCCATGTCCTTGACCCGGCGCGCCGCTTGTATCAACACGCGCTTCAAACGCCTGTCGACCCGATCCAAGTCCCAAGTCTCAGATTGGCGATTCTGTTTCCATTCGAAATAACTGACGGTAACACCACCCGCATTGCAGAGCACTGCAGGCAGGATCTTGGTGCCTTTCCCAAGTAAGTAGGATTCAGCCTCCTGTTGTAAGGGCAAGTTCGCCGCCTCGACGATGACTTTGCACCTTAGCCATTCGGCTTTTTCTAGATCGATCATTTGTTCCAAGGCGGCCGGAATGAACAAGTCCACGCGTTGGCAATAGAATTCTTCCTCCGATATCGGGTCGGCGAGAGGAAAGCCAGAAATGCTGCCATGTTCCTGAACATGCCGGTCCAAGGCAAAGGGATCGATGCCCTTTTCCTCGTAGAGGGCGCCGGTATGATCGGCGACGGCCTTCAGCGTGCATCCTCTTTCGTGTAACAACTTGCTGGTCCACGACCCCACATTACCGAAGCCGATAATGGCGAATGTACACTCATGGATCGACATGCCGTACTCCGGCAGCATCTCCTCGAGCACGTAGACCAAACCCTGTCCGGTTGCCTTTTCCCGGCCCATGGATCCGCCAAAAGACAGGGGCTTTCCTGTGACCACACTCAACCCCGACACTTTTCGCTTTGTGTCAAGATTGATGTAGGTGTCTGCCATCCACGCCATGACCTGCGCATTCGTGCCGACATCGGGCGCAGGCATATCGACGTCGGGGCCAATGTTCGTGCCCAGCGCACTGGTGAAGCGCCTGGTCACTCGCATCAACTCATCCGACGAGAGTGACCGTGGATCGAACTGAACACCCCCCTTGCCACCCCCCAAAGGAAGCCGCATCAGCGCGCACTTTACCGTCATGATCGCTGCCAAGGCCTTGATGTGATCCAGATGAACGGAATTGTCGTAGCGGATGCCCCCCTTGTAAGGTCCCAATACATTGTTGTGTTGGACTCGATACCCCTTGAACAACCGCACTGAACCGTCGTCCATGGATACGGGAAAATGCACGATTAATTCATTCTTGGGCTGGGACAGTATGAGCTTGAGCCTTTTCGGCAACGCAAGACGATCTGCGGCGTCCAGAATACTATCGATCGTTTGAAAGTAAATGTTGTCCTGCGCGTAGGTAAAATCCAACTCTTCAAAAATGGCCTGCGCAGAACTCATTCTCACCCCAGCAACTTGGCGAGCAGTGCCCGCTGGAAATGCAGTCTATTCTCGGCCTGATCAAAGATGACGGAATTGGCAGACTCGGCAATGTCGTCGGTGATTTCATGGCCGCGATGAGCCGGTAGGCAGTGCATGATCTTGGCGTCCGGCGCGTGGGAGAGCAGGTCGGCGTTGACCTGGAACCCGGCGAAATCCGCGACACGCCGTCGCGTTTCCTCTTCCTGGCCCATACTCACCCAGGTGTCTGTATAGACGACGTCCGCACCGGTGACGGCTTCGACGGGATCGCTGTGCAGAGACAGGCAGGGCCGGTCCCGGTTGACACGACGGTGGGTCTCCCCGTCAAGCTCATACCCGGCCGGCGAGGCAATCGCCATGGTCATGTCAAACTTCGCGGTCACGAAGGCCAGAGACCGAGCGACGTTGTTGCCGTCCCCTATGAAGGCGATCTTCTTGCCGGCGAGAGCGCCCAGATGCTCACGGATGGTGAGGACATCCGCCATGGCCTGGCAGGGGTGGGACCAGTCGCTGAGGGCGTTGATGACGGGGACACCGGCATGTTCAGCCAGCTCTTTGAGGGTCTGGTGGGAGAAAGTCCTGCACATGATCCCATGCACATAGCGGCCAATGACCCGCGCGACATCTTTGATGGGTTCGCGCTGACCGAGGATGCCGATGTCGTCGGGCTTGAGAGAGATGCCGGTTCCGCCCAAGTCGAACATGGCGATCTGGAAGCTCATGCGCGTGCGCAGGCTGGCCTTTTCGAAGATCATGGCCAGCACCTTGCCCTCCAAGCTCCGCTTCAGTGTGCCCTGCTTGTACCGGCGCTTGAGTTCGGCGCTCAGCGTGAGGAGTTCGCCGAGTTCCTCTGCCGAACTGTCGTGGACGCATAGGAAATGGTTCATGGCGTGCCCTCTTCCATGACACCGGTCAATATCTCGATGGCGCTGTCGATCTGCGCTTCGGTGGCGATCATGGGCGGCATGAAGCGAAGCACGGATTCGTGCGTGCAGTTGATGCGCAGACCCCGCTCGAGGCAGCGATTGACGATCTCGACGCCGGGGATGGTCAACTGAACTCCCACCATGAGGCCTTTCCCCCGCACGCCTTCGATGACGGAGAAGCGCTCTTTCAGCGCGAGCAACTTGCGCTGGATATAGCCCCCCACCTCTATCGCATTGCGGAGGAGACCCTCTTCTTCGATGGCCTCGATGACTGCGACGGCTGCCGCGCAGGCCAGGGCATTGCCGCCGAAGGTCGAGGCGTGTGTGCCGGGTACCAGAGATTTGGACACGGTTTCGGTGGCCATCATGGCGCCGATCGCCACGCCGCCACCCAAGGCCTTGGCCATGGTCATGACATCCGGCTCCACCTCGTAGTGTTGGTAGGCAAACCATTTGCCTGTCCGTCCCATGCAGGTTTGAACCTCATCCAGGATCATCAGGGCACCATACTGGGTGCAGAGGGTCCGGATGGCATCCATGTATTCGGCACTGGCGGCACGAATGCCCCCTTCGCCCTGGATGGGTTCGATCATGACGGCGGCCACCTCATCGGTGAAGGCCGACTCCAGCGCGGCGATGTCATTTAGGGGCACGTAGGAGAAGCCGGGCAGGAGCGGCAGAAAACCCTCATGATGCTTCGGTTGCCCGGTGGCCGTGAGGGTCGCCAGGGTGCGACCGTGAAAGCTGCCCTCGACGGTAATGAACCGGTACTTGGCCGGCTCGGTATGCAGGCGGGCCAGTTTCATGGCCGCCTCATTGGCCTCCGCCCCGCTGTTGCAGAAGAAGCACTTGCCCCCGAATGCCCGTTCACTGAGCAGTTGCGCGAGTTGCCCCTGAGGTTTCGAGTAAAACGTATTGTCGATATGGATGAGTTCACCCGCCTGCCGACGCAGCGCCTCCACCACTTTGGGGTGACAGTGGCCGAGCGCGCTGACCGCCCATCCCGGGAACATGTCCAATATCCGTCGGCCTTCGCTGTCGAACAGGTAGCATCCCTCACCCTTGACGATCAGGCGCGGTAGCCGTGGATAGTTTCCGATGACAAACTTGTCGAATTGACTGATGACTTCTTCAGTCACGTTCATGCCGGACTTCTCCATTTCGCACGATTTCCGTGCCGATGCCCATTTCCGTGTAAATCTCTAAGAGCAGAGAGTGGGCGATACGCCCGTCGATGATGTGGGCCTTGCCAACCCCATTGTTCAGTGCCGTCAAACAGGCCTCCACCTTGGGCAACATCGCCCCGGTGATGATGCCCGCCTCGATCATCTCCTCGATCTTCGTCTTGTCCAAACTCGAAATGCAGGTGGAGGGGTCTTGCACGTCCTGACGAATGCCGTGCGTATCGCTGACGACCACGAGCTTTTCGGCCCGGACGGCGGCGGCCACCCGACCGGCGGCGCTGTCGGCATTGACATTGAGCTTGCCCCCGGCCTGGTCTCGAGCCAGCGATGCCACGACCGGGATCGTCCCATCCGAGCAGAGCGTGGCGAGCAGGTGATGGTTGACATCCTGTACCTCACCGACCAGACCCAGATCAAGCTTTCGTCCTTCCTCACTCTCAAGACGCAGGCGTGCGCCAAAGAGGACACAACTGCTCAAGGAGTGCAGCGCCATGGGTTTGCAGCCCATCTCCTCCAACAGCGTGCAGATGGGCGTATTCACCTCATGCACCAGGGTGTGCTCCGCGATCGTCAGCGTGCGCTCGTCCGTATATCGATGCCCCTGGACCCAGACAGGCTCCAAGCCCGCCGCGCTCATGGCCCGCGTAATCGCCTTGCCGCCCCCGTGCACGATGATGGGACGCATGCCCACCGTGGCCATGAACGCAATATCTTTGACGAGCTTTCGCTGGAGCGTCGCGTCATCCAGCACGCTGCCCCCCAGCTTGACCACCACGATTTTACCGCGAAAGGCCCGAATGTACTCCATCGCCTCGACCAGCGCGACGGCTTTGGCAATTGCCTGCTCCATGGTATGGGTCCCGAAAACTAATCAGAAAAACAGAAAAGGATAGTCGTACGACGGTCGTCCGTCAAGGTTTAATCGCCGATGGGGGGGGCCGTCAGGCCGTGCCGTGGGTCTGTGGGTCCGTGGGTCCGTCGCCGGTGGCCACCGGCTCCTGATCGGCAAATAGGAGAATGCGGATCACGGCCTACAGGCCCATAGACCCACAGACCACACATGACCAATCACCTCCTTGAAAGGCCTCGGGGAATACCCTAAAATGGTCCGTCTTGTCAGCGCAGAAGAATGGTCGATGGGGCTATAGACACGCAATCCATGAAGATTCTCGGGATATCGGCATTCTATCACGACAGCGCGGCGGCACTCCTCGATGACGGACGTATCGTGGCTGCGGCGCAGGAAGAACGTTTCACGCGCAAGAAGCACGATCGTGATTTTCCCAGCCATGCCATCCGCTATTGCCTGGAGGCGGCCGGCTGCCGCGCGGCGGATATCGACATGGTGGCGTTCTACGAGAAACCCTTGCTCCGCTTTGACCGGCTCCTGGAGACCTACCTGGCCTACGCGCCGCGCGGTTTCCTCCAATTCCTCAAGAGCCTGCCCGTGTGGCTCAGGCAAAAACTGCATCTGCCCAAGGAGATGGACGACGCGCTGCAGGGACAGTACCAGGGCCGATACATCTTCATAGAACATCACGAGTCCCATGCCGCCAGCGCCTTCTTTCCCAGTCCCTTCGATCGGGCCGCGATTATGACACTGGATGGGGTGGGCGAATGGGCCACGGCCAGCTTTGGTACCGGTCAAGGCGGCAGGATCGACCTCTCGCATGTGATCCACTTTCCCCACTCCCTGGGGCTGCTCTATTCCGCCTTTACCTATTACGTGGGCTTTCGAGTCAATTCGGGGGAGTACAAACTCATGGGACTCGCCCCCTACGGCGAACCCAGGTTTAAGGACCTGATCCTGAGGGAACTGCTCGACCTCAAGGAGGATGGCTCCTTTCGCCTCAACATGCGCTACTTCCCCTACGGCTATCGTATGGTGATGATTAATCGGGCATTTGAGAAACTCTTCGAGGCCCCGGCCCGAAGGGCCGAGACCGCCATCACGCAACACACCATGGATGTGGCCGCCTCGATCCAGAGCGTGACCGAAGAGATCATGCTGCGGATCGCCAAGCACGTGCACCGTGTGACGGGAGAAAAAAACCTGGTACTCGCCGGTGGCGTGGCCTTGAACTGCGTGGGTAACGGCCGCATTCTGCGTGAGAGCCCCTTCGAGGAGATCTGGATACAGCCGGCCGCCGGCGATGCGGGTGGCGCGCTGGGTGCCGCGCTCTTTGTCTGGCACCAACTCCTGGACCGAGAACGGTCGACTGACGGTCGGGACCAGCAGCAGGGCTCGCTCCTAGGCCCCTCCTTTTCGGATCCTCAGATCAAAGAGACGCTGGATCGTCTCGATGCGAAGTATGTCCACTTCGAGACCGATCAGGAGCTGTACCGCCAGGTCGCCGACCTGATCGGCTCTGAAAAGGTGATTGGTTGGTTCCAGGGCCGCATGGAGTTCGGCCCACGGGCGCTCGGCAATCGCAGCATCCTCGGCGATGCCCGTAGCGAAAAGATGCAGAGTGTCATGAATCTCAAGATCAAATTCCGCGAGTCCTTCCGGCCCTTTGCCCCCTGCGTGCTCCGGGACAAGGCTCAGGACTATTTCGATCTCGACCCGGAACATGAAAGCCCCTACATGCTGATCGTGGCCCCCGTCAAAGAGGATCGGCGGCTGAAGAACCAGGAGAACGGCCAGGGATTGAAGAAGCTCGATACCAAGCGCAGCGAGCTGCCGGCCATCACCCATGTCGATTATTCCGCGCGCATACAGACGGTGGACGAGCAACGTCACCCCCGACTGTTCGGTCTCATGAGTCAGTTCGATCGGCGGACCGACTGCCCGGTCGTGATCAACACCAGCTTCAACATTCGCGGCGAGCCCATCGTCTGCACGCCGCAGGAGGCCTACCACTGTTTTATGGCCACGGATATGGACTGTCTGGTCTTGGGCAATTACCTGCTGCACAAAGACCGGCAAGCGCAACTCCAACAGCACCACATCGACCGATACAAGGGGCAGTTCAGCCTGGACTGAAAGCGCGCGAGATGTCACTCATTAAGATCAATTGGAATCCCTCACCAAAGGACCTGACCTGGTTTAGCCTATTCGGCTGCGCGGCAGGCCCGGTCGTTGCGACCGTGCTCTATACGCTAAAAGATGTACCGCTCCGCTGGTGTCTGGGCCTGGCGGCCGCCGGCGTCTTCATGGGCATCAGCCGCCTGGTCTCCATCAAGATGACACGCTGGCTTTACTGCGCCATGGTGGGAGCCACGCTGCCGCTGGGCTTGACAGTGAGCTTTACGCTGATGGCCGTTTTCTACTACCTTCTCCTCACGCCGCTGGCCCTGGTGTTCCGCTTGATGGGACGTGATCCCCTCAATCGACGCTTCGACCCGCATGCCTCGAGCTACTGGCTGCCGCACCAGCAGACCGTCGAGAAGAACCGTTATTTTCAACAATTCTAACGAAGAGGCGTTCATGGACAGTTCCGACTCAAAGGATGCAAATGAGTTTGAAGCCAATGCTCAGGGGAATCGTGTCTCCCTTCTGCGCGAATTCTGGGATTTCCTCAAGCACAACAAGAAGTGGTGGCTGCTGCCGATCCTCATCGTCGTACTGCTGCTAGGGTTGATTGTGTTCCTGGCGAGTACGCCCGCGGCGCCCTTCATCTACCCGCTCTTCTGACTCAAACCGATGAACCTTCCTCCAGTCAACGGCTATCCGGATCTCATCGCCGACCTGGCAGGAATCAGCCGAGACGGCTGAGAGGATGTAGGTCGTCTGCTTGGGGGTGTTGGCGTGCAGCACGGTCTGTGCACCCAAGCGCTCTATCAGGGTGATGGTGGCCGAGATGGTATCCGTTTCCTCCGCCACCAGCGAGAGATGCTCCGGTCTTAGACCGAGGGTGATCGATTTTCCCTGGAGGCGCTCATACTCACCTGGTATGGCAAGGCTGTCGCCTGAGGGCTGTCGCAAGATGACCCTTCCCTCGTTCAGTTCCACTCGACCTTCCAGGAAGTTTATGGGGGGCGAACCGAAGAAGCCGGCGACAAAGCGGTTGACCGGACGCTGATAGATATCCAAGGGGGTTCCCATCTGTTGCACCCTACCCTGATGAAGGACGCAGACCCGGTCGGCTAGGGACATGGCCTCCATTTGGTCATGGGTGACATAGAGGGAGGTGATGCCCAGCTTGTGGAGATGAGTCTTCAAGCGCGCCCGGATGGCCGTTCGGTGTTGTCCATCGACGTGACTGATGGGTTCGTCAAGGAGAAAGAGGTTGGGCCGACAGACCAGGGCCTTGGCCAATGCCACGCATTGACGCTCTCCGCCAGAGAGGGTGTGGGGTCTGCGCTTCAAGAGTGTCCCCAGCTTGAGCCAGGGAAGGACGTCGTCAACACGCTGCCGGATCGCCCTCCGTGTCGCCCCTCTCATCCTCAGGGGAAAGACGATGTTTTGCCATACGGTCATGTGTGGATAGAGCGGCGCCCCCTGAAAGACCATGGCCATGTCACGCTTGTGAGGAGGCAGGGTGTCAATAGTGGTGCCGTTGAGGGTGATCGTTCCGCCATCGGGTGCGTCCAAGCCGGCGATCAGGCGCAACAGTGTCGTCTTTCCGGAGCCACTGGGCCCTATGATCGTACAGATCTCTCCTACCGGCACCTCCAAAGTCACGTCGCTGAGCACCCGTATGCCCCGGCCATAGGATTTGCTGACGCCTCTGATGTGCAGGGAACCGGCTATGTCACTCAAGGGCCTCTCTCCTTGGCTCGACAGGTGGGGCGTGGGACATCATGGGTGGGCGCCCGTCTCGCAGACGGTCAAATCGGAGGACAAGTCACGGACGATGCCATGGAGCTTGGCTAAAATCAGGTCCAACTCTTCGAGCGTCGTGCAGAGAGGCAGGAAGAGGTAGACGACATCTCCCAGGGGACGGAGAATCAATCCCTCTGCCAAGCCCCGCCGGAAGACCTGCATGCCGACCCGCTGTGCCGGGTCGAAGCGCTCTTTGCTCGCCCGGTCACGCACCAGCTCTATGGCCCCGACCATGCCGATGCCCCGCACATCACCGACATGATTGAGATCCCGGAATTCCGCCAGCCCTGCCTGCAGGCGGGCCATCACGGGCCGCGCCCGGGCCAGGGTGTCTTCCTCCTCGAAGAGGTCCAGCGTGGCCAAGGCCGCGGCACAGCCGATGGGATTGGCCGCGTAGGTATGGCCATGGTAGAGGGTCTTGCAGGTCGAATAGTCGTCATAGAAGGCCTGGTAGACCGTGTCGGTGGTCAGGGTTGCGGCGAAGGGTAGTGTCCCGGAAGTCAGTCCCTTCGAGAGGCAGAGAAAATCGGGTTTGACCTCCGCATGCTCACAGGCGAACATCTTTCCCGTGCGGCCGAATCCGACGGCCACTTCGTCGAGAATCAAGTGACAGTCGTATCGTTGGGCCAGCTCGGCGACCTTCCGCAGGTAGTCGGCCGGATAGGCGATCATGCCCGCGGCGGCCAGGAGCATAGGTTCCAGGATGATGGCGGCGATCTCTTGGTGGTGATCGGCGAGGAGTCGTTCCAGCGGATCGACACACTCGATGTGGCATGTCTCGGGACTCTTGCCGAGGGGACAGCGGTAGCAGTAAGGCGTCGGGACCTTGAAGGTGTCGAATAGCATTGCCTTGAAGGGCAGGCTAAAGGGACTCTCTCCGGCCACGCTCATGGCCCCGACCGTGTCACCGTGATACCCCATGTCGAGACCGACGAAGCGCGATTTTTCGGGTCGACCGATGTTGCCCCAGTATTGGAGGGACATCTTGAGGGCCACTTCGACGGCCGTGGAACCGTTGTCGGAGTAGAAGACCCGGTCGAGATTTTCGGGCGTGATGTCAACCAGTCTTTCAGCCAGTTCAATGGCCGGTCCGTGCGTAAAGCCGGCGAAGAGGCAATGATCTAGCTGTTGAAGTTGTTGCTGGATCGCCGCGCGAATCCTGGGATGGTTGTGTCCGTGGATATTGCACCACCAACTGGAGACGGTGTCGTAGTAGGCTTTTCCGTCGTCGGCGTAGAGTTGGAGCCCCTGGGCCCGATCTATCTTGATGGGCGGCAAGGTCTCACAGTCTTTCATCTGAGTATAGGGGTGCCAGAGATGCTTGAGATCCCGGTCAATCCAGCTGTCTATGGATTCCATGCGTGCTCTATGGCCTTTCCCAGAGGACGGAAGGAATTCGTCAAACTCTGACGATCCTCTTGCCAGGGGAGCGTACCCAAACTCTGGTGCCCTGTCAATTCGGCGACAATGCGGGGATTGTCCTGGGTGATGCGACGGTCCTGACCCGGGCAGCTGTTGAAGACCAGGCCCACGATGCGAAGACGCCGCTGTTGTAGGGCCTCGACCGTTAGCAGCGCGTGATTGATGGCTCCGAGTTTGTTCTGCACGACCACCAAGACCGGCAGTTCGAGATCGACGACGAGGTCCAGGACCAGGGAGTCCCGACTGTAGGGAACAGCCACGCCGCCCAGTCCCTCGACCAAGACGCGATCGTTGCGCTCCGCCAGCTTCAGGGTGCACGCCTTGATATGCTCGGGATCGATGGTCTGTCCCGCCGCTTCGGCCGCCAGGTGCGGCGAGGCCGCCAAGGGAAAGATGTAGGGACAGACGAAATCCTCATCGGCCCCTAGTGCCCGGCGCTCCAGGCCCATGAAGCGTAGGTGCGTTTCGATGTCCTCGGAGAATCCAGTGCATCCCGTCTGGATCCATTTCTGCGTGACCACACGATCCCCGGCCCGGCGCAGATGGGCCGCCAGCAGACCGCAGACGACGGTCTTGCCTACGGCCGTATCGGTCCCCGTGATGAAAAGACCCTTCATACGGGCCCCCGGCGGGCTAAACAGTAGAGAATCTGGTACGTCGCAACAATTGCACCGTAGCGCTCGTGATAGTGGCACTCCAGCGCCTGGATCTGTTGCCGGTTCAGCGCCCTGCCCGCGAGGCCCTGGCCCTGCGTGCCCGAATACTTGATCGTCTTCAACAGAGCCATCAAGCTCGGGTAGGAGTGAGTAACCGTCTCCTGCCGGACTTGAACGTGGCCCACGCAGGCCTGCAAACAGGCGGTTACCCGCTCACCATCGGCGAAGGCGGCGGCGGACACGGTCACGTCCTCCCCGAGCACGGCGGCCAGGGTGGTTGCCAACTCTCGGTAGGTTGCGGGACCGAACATCGAGAACAGCAGAACACCCCGCGCCTCCAGATGGCTCAGACAGTGTTTGATCGTCTGTTCAAAGTCACGGAACCACTGCAAGGCGGCATTGGAGGCTATCAAGTCATACGGTCCGCCCAGGTCTCCGATCTCTGCATCACCTACCCGAAAATCGATGCCCAACCCCGCCGATTTTTCGCGCGCCAGTGTGATCATGTTGGGACAGAGATCAATCGCTTGAATGTGGGCCGCAGGATACCGTTCCCGCAGGCGCTGGGTGAGATTGCCCGTACCACAACCAATGTCCAGGATCCGGGAAAACGATCCCAATGACGGATC
>JADFMM010000169.1 GCA_022563885.1 Planctomycetota bacterium
GGGACCGATGCCGACAATCTGTCCCTGGCCGGCAGTGTCAGCGAAAGCAGCTTTGATACCTCGGCATTGGATCTGGGCTTAGGCCAGACCTATTCCTGGCGTGTGGATGAGGTCAATGAAGCCATGGACCCGAGCACCTGGATGGGAGATCTCTGGAGCTTTACCACCGTGGATGCCATCAGCGTCGACGACATGGAAGGCTACGCGGACGCGGAATTCCTCGAGATCTGGGCCACGTGGATCGATGGTTTTGACGATCCAGCCAATGGTTCCCTTGTTGGCGCGAATCCAGGGATTGGAGATTTTTCGCCGGAATCGACAATCGTTCGTGGCGGCAGTCAATCGTTGCCCCTCCACTTCGACAACAGCGCCGCCTCAGTTTCAGAGGCGACGCGTACGTTTGACCCGACCCAGGATTGGACCCGGTCCGGCATTGCTATTTCAGGCGTGGCGCCGACAATGCCGGTGGTGTCGTGTATGTGAAGATCAACGGCACCCAGGTCGTTCATCCGGAAGATCCTGGGACCCTGCCTCCCGGCTGGGATGTGTGGACCCAATGGAATATTGACCTGAGCGCCCTTGGGACGGACCTTACGCGGGTCCGGAGCCTGACGGTCGGCGTTGAGGGTGCCGGCGCGAATGGTGTTTTGTATGTGGACGACATCCAGCTTGCGGGAGTCGCTTCGGATCCGGGATTGCAGCAGGTGCTAAGCTGGTTTGAGGCGGAGTCCGGAACGATCACCGCGCCGATGCAGGTGTTCTCGGATAGTCCCACTGCCTCCGCAGGTCAGCATATCGGCACGGAGGACGGCATTGGCAACGAAAGCAACAATCCTCCGGCCGACGGCGTTGCGACGTATAGCTTCAACGTACCCGAGGACGGTGTGTACCGGCTTGCCATTCGTGTGATCATCACCGGTGGAAGCAACTCCTTCTGGGTCCGGATCCCGGGCATGGCGACCAATACCACGAACCATGCCAGCGGTTGGGTCCGCTTTAATGATATCTCAGACGGCGCCGCCTGGCATTGGGACGTAGTTCACAGCGATGATGACAGCCAGCAGGAGGTAGAATTCACCCTGTCTGCGGGAACCCACACCCTCGAGATTGCACGGCGTGAAGACGGCGCATTACTCGATGCCATTGCCGTGATGAAGTAAGGTGTCTCTGAACGGTTAACACCAGAGGTCTGTGCCTACCGGCACAGACCCTGTTGTGTTAGAACCCATCAGATTGACTGTCACACAGCACTCACTTGGTGTCGGTAGCGGGGTACACCTCGCCCATGCCCCCTTGGTCGAGTTTTGATGTAATCCTATCAGGGCCGCGATTTTCGGCTAACGGATGTCGCGGGAAACGTGGTCCACGAACTGCGGTGGTCCGCACCAGCGACACAAACCCACGGATAGCAGCGCGGACCCACGGATCGGCCAGTCCATTTCGCGCGACCGCAGTGCATGCCTCGGCTGCAATCCTGTTCTTGCTGGGGGTCGGCTGGACCGTGGCCTCGCTCCGTGGGGTCCTCTATGCGGGTCTTTCCCTGGCGGCTTGTCTGCTGCTGGCCCTATACAGCAATCGCAGGATCGGCGGTTATACCGGTGACACACTCGGCGCCGCCTGTGAACTGGTGGAGACGGCCACCCTGCTGGTCTGGGTGGCGGGCTCCTCCGGGGGACAACAACCGTGAACGGCCATCACCTGCTATTAAACCTTCGTATAAGAGAAAGGACCCCCTATGCAAATCACAGAGAAAGGCTACCGCATTGAAGAGAAGGTCTTTGATCAAGAGGAGATCCAAGAACCTACAAGTCAAAAACTTCGACATTGCTGACCAGTTTCCGGTGAGCGGGTTGCCCGCCGATGATGTCGAACAGGAGTCCCTATTCAGGTTGACGACTCAAACTGTGCATAGTACCTTTGTTGCAGAAAAGACAACGAAGAAGCCATGTCCACCGCCGTAGCGAAACCGAAACTGGAATCCATCAAGACAAGCGAGGTAGGAAGAATGAGAAAATCCTTGAAGCAGGCAACTCTCTGTTTTACATGCACCCTCTTGGTATTCGCATGCCTGGCCCCGAAAAGGGTGACTGCCGATCCGATCAAGGTGGTGGTATGGGACGAGAGGCAGGAGCGCCAAAAAACCGCGTACCCCGATTTTCTTGGCAACCAGATCGCATCCTATCTGAAGGATCGGCCGGGACTGTCCGTTACTTCCGTGGGGCTCGATGACGCAGAGCAGGGACTGTCTGAGGATACGGTGAGCAACTGTGATGTCCTGGTGTGGTGGGGACACGTTCGCCAAGACGAAATCTCGGACGCGAAAGGGAAAGAACTGGTCGACCGAATGAAGAAGGGCGATCTGGATATCGTCATCCTGCACTCCGCGCATTGGTCGACGCCTTTTGTCATGGCGATGAACGACCGTGCGATGAGCGACGCGCTGAACCAATTGCCAAAAGCCGATCGCGCATCCGCCACGTTCAAGTTCATAGACGGTGAACGGTTCGAAGCACCCGAGCGCGATGCGACTCTGACACCCCATTCTAAAGTCACCAAGAAGGACGACGGGACAACCGAAATCACCCTTCACCTTCCCAACTGCTGTTTCCCCGCCTACCGACCCGATGGAGCAACTTCTTTTCTGAAGACGGTGTCGCCCGATCACCCCATCGCGAAGGGCATTCCCGCCGAGTTCACTCTTCCTGATACGGAAATGTACGATGAGCCATTTCATGTCCCCGCCCCCGACGAGGTGGTGTTCGAAGAACGATGGGAGAAGGGCGAATTCTTTCGCGCCGGCATGGTTTGGAATATCGGGAAAGGAAAACTGTTTTACTTCCGGCCAGGCCACGAGACCTATAAGGTCTTCTACGAGGAGATCCCCCTGCGAATCATCGAAAATGCAATTCGCTGGATGGGCGCGGAATAGAACGCGAGTATTTTTAAGGTGTCCCGAATGGGGATTCAGAAGGTGGGAATGCGCTGTTGGGTCTCACATTCCCATTACAGTTGACAGTTCGGAGCGGGTAAGTTACGTTTCTGATGGATGAAAAGAAAGTTTTCCTACCTGAATCTATATGAATTTTGGAGACCCGCCATGATGAGGGTATCGCCCATGTCTCTCCCTTCGCGTTCCGCCGGCTTGTTCGGTTTCCTTGTCTGTATGACGGCCCTTCTGCTAGCGGATTTCTCGGGCCTCGTAAGACCGGTACGTGCCGCACGCGACCTCTCTGCCGCCGGGAACGCCCACGTTGTGATCGTCGCCGGTGACGCCGAATACGGCTCACGGCGCTCCATGGCGGCCTTCGGGGATCGCCTGCGCGACCAGTTCGGGTTCAAGGTGACCCTCATCGAGAGCACCGTCGGCGTCTTGGAGAACGAGGCTAACCCGGACAAATCGATCCCCGGTCTGGAAGTCCTCGAAGAGGCCGACCTCCTGGTTATCTATGTCCGTATGCGCATCCCTCCTCAGGAGCAACTCGATCTCCTGCACGCCTACTTCGAAGCGGGCAAACCCGCCATCGGTCTTCGCACCACCACGCACGGTTTCACCAACGACCGAGGCTGGTGCCCCCGCTACTTTGGCGGCCATTACTGGCGCCACGAGGGGGAAGGCGTCGAGACCTTCGCGTTGCCACAGGCGCAGAGTCACCCGATTCTTCGGGGCGTCCCCCGACACGAATGGAACGAAGCGTCGTCACTCTACACCTCAGGCCCCCTCTCCGATACGGCGCAGGCGCTGGTACTGGGACGCATCGACAATGAGACACCGCCGCAACCCTTTGCCTGGGTGAACGAATACAAGGCGGGGTCACGGCAATTCTTTGCCACCATGGGGCATCCCGAAGACATCGCCCTCCCCGGGAACCAGGCGCTGCTGTGCAACGCCACCTTCTGGTGCCTGGGCATGGAAGTCCCCTCAGGCGGGGTGCTCAATCCCGCGGGCGGAGGCGATGCGGCTCAAGCGGCAAGGGCCCATCCCGCGCCCCCCGATAGGGCTCCGCCGGGTGGCGCAGAGGTTCTGTTCGACGGTGGCGATCTGGCCCGGTGGGACTGGTGGTTCGGCGGCAAGGAACCAAGCGTCTACGGTCTGGACGGTCGGGCGCACAGCGGCGCGGGATTGCCCGAGTTCGTCGGGGCCCGGTGGCGGGTGGACGGGGGCGCCGCGATTGCGGGACTCGGCTACGGTGACATCGTCAGCCGAGAACGGTTCGCGGACATCCGGTTCCACTGCGATTTCCTCATTCCGGAAACGCCCATGGACACGAAGCGTATCTGGAAGGGCAATAGCGGCGTCTATCTGAATGGTCGCTACGAGGTCCAGATCCTCGATTCCCACGGAGACGCGACTCTCGACGAGAACGCCTGCGGCGCCATCAACGGCATGATCGCTCCCTCCCTGAACGCCTGCCGCCCCGCCGGTCAATGGCAAACGCTCGATGTCACCTTCAAGGCGGCACGTTTTGCCCGCGGATCAAAAGTCAGCAATGCCCGCATGACGGTCCAACTCAATGGTCAGACCATTCACAACAACGTCGAGTTGGAGGACCCAACCGCATGGGGTTTCCCCGAGGAGGGGTCCGATGGTCCACTTTTAGGGCCGGTTCGTCTTCAGGCGGACAGCGCTCCGGTCCGGTTCGCCAATGTGTGGGTGACGGCGATCGGGCCCGGCGCCGTCGAAGCGGCGCTGCCGACACCGCTCACCCTGACCGGCGATGAGTGGAGTGACATGAACTACGGCCCCTACACCACCCTGTCCCTGGAAGTGTACCGGGGCAACATCGCCTACAAGGGGATCGCTATCCGCGTGGACGAGGGGAAGGGAGGCGTCTCCAAGGGCAATGAATTCATGCTCTTTGACACCGACACCCTGCGCTTCGCCGGGGCCTGGACCGGACCGGAGTTCATCAACTGGCGCGGGATCTTTCTCAATGGCCAACACGAGATCCACCCCAAGATCGTGGGAGATCTGGTGTTCAGCAACCCGGTCGGTCCCGGTTGGGGGCGACCCGGCGATGAAAGCTTCGCGGACGATCGGGTCGTCGGGCGCGATGGCCTCATGTACGGACCCACCGCTCGGGATTGGATGCACTGGAAGGGACTCTACCTCCACGAGAACAGGGTCCTGCTCAACTACACGGTCGGTGACACCGAGATACTGGAACTGCCCGGTTCGGCCGGCACCTTCGGCAATCGGGTCTTCACACGAACGTTTAATATCGGACCCCGCCAGCAGGATCTCATCTTGCAGGTCGCCCACCTGCCGGGGACGGCGCCAGAGATCATCCCCCGCGGCGGGGGGCCGGGTCTGGCCATATTCGAACCGAATGAGGACGCGCCCAGACCGCTGATGGGAGAGGAAAATGTCCTAGCGTTTGACGGGCAGGCGAGCATTCAGATCGACCGAGCCGAAGATTTCGCCTCGGTAGCCGACGAGTACACGATCTACGCCCGAATCAAGACTCGCCGAGGGGGAACCATCCTATCCATCGCAGACCAAGGCGAGGAATGGATCGAGAATGGTAGGACCCTCTTTGTTCAGGAGGGTCACCTGATCTTTGACATCGGCTGGGTCGGCGCGGTCGAGTCTGAATCGACCTTGGACGATGGCGACTGGCATCACGTCGCGATGACCTATCGGCAAGATCGAGAGGAGGGCCTCGTGCGTCTCTACGTCGATGGGCGTTTCGAGGGCGAAGAGACATTGGCGCCGGAAGAGGCCTTGGAAGATCCGGCCGTTCGCATCGGCTACACCTCCAATAATTTTCCCGAGGGCGCGCCCACCTTTTTCATCGGGGAGATGTCAGAGGTGGGGTATTACCGGCGTGCCTTGGACGATGACGAGATACGCAGCATGGCCCGCCGCTTCCGTCGAGGCAATCCCCGGCGCATCGAGAACAGGGGCCTGATCGCCCGCTGGGTCATGAATCCGCAAAAGGATGGCGGGATTGTCGATCGCGCGCAAAAAGGTCACGACGGAATCTTGAGCCGTGAATCCGAGCAGACGCTTCCTGCCAGTGCCGCCGCCGTCCGCGGCGGACCGTCCGGCATGCAATGGATGACCACCGATGACGGCCACCTGCGCCTGAGGATTCCGGCGGGTGAAGCCGCCCTGCGCCTCTGTGTCGTCCAGGGGAGGCTGCCCGAAAAAGAGGGTCACGCCGCATTTGTTGACCTCGCCAATCAGGTCGATGCGGATGTGGACCTCACCCTGCTTACGCGCGGCGGACCGCCCCGCTGGCGGGAAAGACTGACCACCGAAGGAGAACTCGGGGACAGTCGAGACGCCTACGCCATCGATGTCCTGACGCCCCCCATGAAAAACCCCTTCCGTTCCTGGCTCCGCTTCGGCGGCTTCGACTTCTTCAAGGACGATTCCACGGCCGCCATCTGCACCTGGAACGGCGACGTGTGGCTCGTTCGCGGCATCGACGATTCCCTGAAAAAACTCGAATGGCAGCGGATCGCCACCGGCATGTTTCAACCCCTGGGACTGAAGATCGTCGACGAGGAGATCTTTGTCATCTGCCGCGATCAGATGACGAAGCTCCACGATCTGAACGGCGACGGGGAGATCGATTTTTACGAAAACTTCAACAACGACCAGCAGGTGACCGAACACTTTCACGAGTTTGCCCTGGATCTGCAAATCGGTATAGATGGTGATTTCTACTACACCAAGGGCGGTCGCCACGCTGCCGATTCCATCGTCCCTCACCACGGCACCCTCATTCGCGTCGCAAGGGACGGTAGCACGTCGGAGATTATTTCCAACGGATTCCGCGCACCCAACGGGCTGGGCATGGGGCCGAAGGGCGAAATCTTGATCGCCGACAATCAGGGCCATTGGATCCCCGCCAACCGCATCAACTGGGTCAAACCGGGCGGCTTCTATGGTTACATGTGGGGATACATCGAGGGCCAGGAGATAGATGGCTATGACCTGCCGCTCTGCTGGATTCACCCCAGCGTCGATCGTTCGCCGAGCACCTTCGTGTGGGTGCCCGATGATCGATGGGGCCCGTTCAAGGATCGGGTCATCACGGTTTCCTATGGCATGGGACAGATCTTCCACGTCCTCTATGAAGAGGTCGACGGCGTGGTCCAAGGCGGTGTGGTGCGCTTCCCGCTGGAATTCGATTCCGGCATCTGCCGCGCCGATTTCCGTGACTCAGACGGCCAGCTCTACCTGGCCGGCCTCTTCGGTTGGGCCGGGAACAAGACGCGTCCCGGCGGATTCTACCGCGTTCGGTACACCGGGCAACCCGTGCACCTGCCTGCGGAGATTCACATCGCCTCGGACGGCCTGAGCCTGACCTTTACCGGTCCGCTCGATCCCGATCGTGCGACGGACTACGGCAACTACGGAGTCAGTGTCTGGAATTACAAGTGGCGCGCACAATACGGTAGTCCCGACTATAAACGGAACGGCGAAGAGGGCAGAGACACGCTCGCGGTGACCTCCGCCTCCCTCTCTCAGGACAAGAGAACGGTCTATCTGCGCATCCCGGACATCAGCGAGGTCATGCAGATGGAGATTCGGCTCAACATCGCGGCCGAGGACGGAACCCCCATCAAGCACTCCGTCCACAATACCATCAATGTCGTTCCCAAGGTATCCATAGAGGCCTGGATGTCGGGCGACACGCTTCGAGGCCAGGAACGCGCGGCGGACGTGGCAAGCGATCTGCCCCTGGGCTTGGTGCAAACGCTGTCACAGCAAAAGGACCCAGACAAGAGCGACACCCGCGTGTCCCGCCTGGTCGCCCTCTATTGCCCCGAAGGTCAGCCGGTGACACCCTTCCTCCCGGCCGGCCCCTTTGTATCTACCTGGGAAGGGTTCATTCGCGGAGACATCAACGACGACTATACCTTCACGGCCGTCTCCAACGGGAGGGCCAGCGTCACGGTCAACGGCGAGACGGTCCTAAGAACGAATGCCCGAGGCCGGACGACTCAAACTCGGCCGGTCGGAATCCGCAGTGGCTTGAATCCCATCAAAATCGTCTATCGTTCACCCCGGCAGGGATCCGCAGAGTTTCGCCTCGACTGGGAGTCCGCCACCATCGAGCGTGAACCGGTTCCGGCAACCCATCTGGTCAGACGCAACGACCCTGCCGATCTCGAGCGCGGGTTGGCCTTAAGAAGGGGCCGGGGACTCTTTGCTCAACACCGTTGCCTCCAGTGCCATGCGAAGGACACCGAGGTCGAGACGTTTGCCATGCCGGAACTCGCTTTTGAGGCGCCGAAGCTCGATCACATCGGTGAAAAGTTTCGCCTCAACTGGGTGGCCCGCTACCTTGAGAGCCCTCAGGATGTGGCGCCCCATTCCGTCATGCCGTCGGTGCTGACGTCACAGGCCCAGGCCGCGGACATCGCGGCCTACCTGGCCGGCCTGAGCCCAGCAGCCACTTCTGGGCCGCGCCTCGATTTGGAGGCAGAGAAGGTCGCGCGGGGAGAGAGTCTGCATCGAGACCTGGGCTGTTTTTCCTGCCACCGCTTCTCCGCGGAAGAACCCTACGGACCCGAGGATCATCGCGTCGCCTATGTCAGCCTCGCCGGCAAGTGGAAACTGAGTTCGTTGACGACCTATCTACAAAACCCACACCGGGACTATCCCAGCTCCCCCATGCCCAACTTCCAGTTAACGGACGGCGAGGCCTCTGTGATCGCCCACTATCTCCTTTCCGAAAGCGTGGCATCGGGCAGCAGCCCGAGCCCAGCGGGCAAAGGCAACGCACAGAGAGGCAAGGAATTGATCACTTCGCGCGGGTGCCTCAACTGTCACGCCCTAGCGGACCACGTATCGACGCTCATGGCAGGCTCACTTTCATCGATCATCATATCGGGTTTCGATAGCGGTTGCCTCGCCACCCCAGACGGCAATACGATGGGCAGTCCCTCCTTTCCACTCACGCCCGAGGACCGAGACGCCCTGTGCCTGTTTCTAAAAGAGAGTGTTGACTCGATTTCCCGATATACGCCCTTCGAATTCGCCGAGCGCCACATGCAGGCGCTGAACTGCCGTGCCTGTCACTCGGTCGATGGGAGTGGTAACACATGGTCGCTGCTCGAACCGGAACCGGTCAAAGAGGAGCAAGAGGAAGATCCCTTCGCCGACCCATTCGCGGATTGGGATCAGGAGACCGTGGAAGAAGCGGCCAAGACCATCAACTATCACCGCCCCCCCTTAGATTGGGCCGGCGAAAAACTCAACTCGGCATGGATGAAGGCCTTCATCGCCGGCGAAGTCCCCTACAAGGCGCGGCCCATGCTCCTGGCCCGCATGCCGGCCTTCCCCGCCTATGCCGAGGGGATCGCAGAGGGTCTGGCCCAGCAGCACGGCTTCCCTCCCAGCGAATTCCAGAGGCGAAGCGTCGACGAGGATCTGGCCAGCATTGGCAAGCAGTTGACTTCCGCCTCCCAAGGCTTCAACTGTGCGGCCTGTCACGCCATCGGCGACCAGCAGGCCCTCGCCGGGGCAGACACCGTAACCATCAACTTCCGCCATGTCCCGGAACGTCTGCGTCCCGCGTACTACCATCGCTATATCAGGAACCCCTCGCGCGTCCTACCGGGGACACAGATGCCGAGGTTCCTGACCTCCGAGGGCGAGAGTTCCATCGAAGGCGTCTTTGAGGGCGATGCCCAGAAACAGTTCGATGCGATCTGGGAGTTCCTTATTCAGTTGAGTGGGGAATAGGACCTACCACCGGCATATTAAAGCGAAAGAAAATGGCAGAAACTTCTATGCTAAGGACCCTATCGCCCTCCCCAAGAGCATCAAACGGTTCAAGGAACGCGTCCGGGAACTGGCCAGCCGTGACTGCGGCCGGAGCATTTGGCAAGTTATACAGAAGCTAAACGACTATATTCGCGGATGGTGGGCTTATTACCACCGCACCGAGACACGTAGTTTTCTACTATAGTAGATTAAGGGAGTTTCGTGGTCTTTCATACGACAAAGTCGTTTTCGGGTGGCGTCGTTGAGGTCCTAAAAGGCAAAGAAAAAGTGGCTACCAGAAAGGCGTATGACAACAGAACGTTTAGGATGCTAGAATTGCCCTTGAATTCAGGAGTTAGGACAACTTCTAGAAACGGATGTGACCCTCGACTCTTCTAACGAAGCCTATTCGTCATTTGAAATCACACAAATGCACGGGCTTTCTGATCTGCCACCATGCGGACTTCGACATGAGAGCCCAGAGCGGCAGCGATCTTGTTCAGCATTGTGAGTGTATAGCGGCCATAATCGGCGTCTTCCAACCGGCAAATCGCCGACTGAGTCGTTCCCACCAAATCGGCGAGTTGTTTCTGAGTGAGTCCTGCCTGACTTCTGAGATCGTAGATTTGTCCTGCTATGTTGGCCGCTTCTCGTTCGGCCTGAATAGAAGCTAGACGTTTAGGATCGCCCTTAATATATCGGTTGTGCAGAATTTTCACCGCATCCGTTGTTTTCTTGCTTTGCTTAGCCATGTTTCAGAGTCCTCCGGTATATGTATGGGCTTTAGGATTCTCCTTGAAGCGTTTCAGGTTTCTCACGGCCTGCTGAATCTCCGTTTTCGGCACTTTCTTTTCTTTTGTGAGGCCGTGCGACAGCAGTACCACCCGCTGGCCCGCATAAGCATAGAGTATCCGATAGTTGACATTGCCCCGCCTAATTCTGAGTTCATGAATCCCTTGCTCCAGAATATCACAGTGGGGCCGCCGCAGATCATGCCCCTTCTCGGCCAAAAGCTCAATTCGGACGGTACACTTGTCGTGGACTTTGGTCGGCAGGCCATCCAACCAATTCAATAGCGGCACCTGGTTTTCGGCTTCCTGAAAGATTCTAATTTCAGTTTTTGTCATCCGTGTTCCCCGTATATACGGAGCCATACATAATATCGCAAACTTGCTATACGAGTTCAACAGGCTCACAAAGAATTACACTAAAAACACATCAAAAAAAGCATATGTTTTCTGCCAGAGACGACACAACTGTTGGATCAGTAAACACTTAGATTAATTATCACCTAATTTCTAACGGGTTTTCTTGGCGGACATAAAATGGGACCTAAACAACCAGATTAATGACACTACCGAACAGTGCAGGACATTGGATGGCCCGGCAGCGCGAGAATAGGGATTTGTGCCGAGCGGAGACTCAAAAGAGCTACTTCACGCCGAAGGAAGGCCACAAAACCTGCCCTAGTTGTTAGTCGACAGCCATGTACGACCTTGCTATTCGAAAAGTTGAAGTCAAACACGGCCTAGCTGTTAATTAGCCTTTTTAAGTGATTTGCCCCCGCAGTCCAACCGCTGGTTGATCATAGGGATTTATGTTCAAAAAGACGCGCACAATCCAAGTAGTGGCCTCATAGACTAGGGCCAGGCTTCGATTGTTTACCGAAATCCTTCACTCCAAGAACAGTATGCACCTAATCGCACAGCCCTTCTCTGTAACGCTGGATCTGGCCATGCTGGTCAGTTGTTCCAAGAGCGTTTACAGGCGTTGGCCTACCAAGACTTCTTCTTGATTCGATTCTCAGCCTTTCCAAGGGGCCAACACTGGGAGTCGACCCTTAAGAACTTAAGTTCGTGGTTGTCACCATCTGCTAGTTAGACGCAAGAAGGGGTTAAGGCAGGAACGGAAGTGCAAGAAGAAGGCTTCTGATTCACCGACCGACAACATCCGCCGGAAGGCGGCGCAGATGCCACATTGAAGTTGGCTCCAAGAAAGGGAGGGTCCCTTACTAATGCCTCTCTTCCCGTGTAACTATCCAACATGGTTTCGCATTTTCGTGCTCGTACTCAGCGCAGCGGTACTCGTACTCGGTTTTTGGGCCTTGGTTTCGATTACGAGTACGATTACGAGCACGAGGCGACATAGGTGCCTTTGGAACAGAGAGTTAGCGAATTAGGGTTGATCTCAAGTCGCGCTGTCGTACTAAGGAGATGCATGATGTCCAGACCAAGAGGGTTTACCCTGATCGAATTGTTGGTAGTGATCGCGATCATCGCGGTGTTGATGGCGGTATTGATGCCGTCCCTGCAGGCGGCCAAGCAGCTGGCGTCTAGCTCGGCCTGCCTGGCCAACGAGAAGACCCTGCTGACCGCCTGGATCATGTACGCCGATGATAACAACGGCTCGCTGGTCAGCAACAGGGCCTGCTACGATGCCCCCGGCGATGAAGCGCCTTGGGTTCATCGGCCCAAGAATGGCAACGGCAACAGCCGCCTCACCGGCGGGCTCGTTGCTCAGTCGGGCGAGATCGGCGATGGTCAATCCGGTTTGTCCAAGCGGCGATGGCGAGGGTATTGGGCGGATGGACTCAAGCGAGCGCGTGGGTTGAAGAGATCCAAACGTCACACCGATTGCGCACATCGCAGCGCACAAAGCGGGCAGTCGGGACATCAATCTGTCGCGCACGCGCGTGCCCGCCCCGACGTGAATGTGCAAGACAACGAGCAAAAAGCGCAGAGCCCGACCAAGGCTCCACGCGGCAACCACTAGAAAGAGCGGGCCGACCAACGCCCTGCCGTGAAAATTGAAAGCCTCGAATCGGCCCTCTTCGTCAATTCGATTCGAGTAGTAGAGCAGGCCCCGCCATCCCGAGGTGAAACCCAAGGTGGTGGTGATTGGGTTCGTCCTTGCATATACGTTGCTGTAATCCACATCCCAGGTGTACGACGCA